>PMKA01000325.1:0-13264 GCA_003157575.1 Opitutia bacterium | reverse complement strand
ACCGACGACGCGCTGCGCAACGCGCTCGGCATGCTCCGCGCCGTCACGCCGGGCCGGCTGCTCGTCGTTTACGGCTGCGGGGGCAACCGCGACCGCACGAAGCGGCCGCTGATGACGCGCGCGGTCCAGGAACGGGCGGATTTCGCCTGGGCGACGGCCGACAACCCGCGCGGCGAGCCGCTGGCGCGGATTTTCTCGGACATGAGGGACGGCGTCATCGCGCCCGGGAAGATCAGCTTCGTCGACGACCGCCGGCACGCGATCAGCCTCGCGCTCGACTCGGCGCAGCCGGGGGACTGCCTGCTCATCGCGGGCAAGGGCCACGAGTCGTATCAGGAATTTGCCGACACGATCATCCCGTTCGACGACCGCCAGGTCGTGAGGGAGCTCATCGGCGTGAAGCGGATCAAGGCGCCGTGAACGGCGGAGGAATCCAGGAATGATGACCTTTGATCCAGGGAAGCTGGCGGAGTGGTGCGGCGGCCGCTGGACCGCGGCGCCTGCCGCGCCCATTTGCGGCTTCACCCAGGACAGCAGGGCGCTCCGGCCCGGCGAGCTGTTTGTGGCGGTGAAGTCGGACCGCCGCGACGGCCACGATTTTCTTGGCGCAGCCGCGGCCTCGGGGGCGGCGGGCGCGCTGGTCAGCCGCGCGGCGCCCGGCATTGCGCTGCCCCAGCTTGTGGCGGGGGACGCGCTTGAGGCGTTCCAGGCGATCGCGCGCGGGCACCGCCGGACGTTTCGCGGCCCGGTGACCGGCATTTCGGGCAGCGCGGGCAAGACCTCGACCAAGGATCTCGCGGCCCTTCTGCTGGGCGGCGCGCCGGAGGTGCTTGCGACCGAGGGCAACCTCAACAACCAGCTGGGGGTGCCGCTCACGCTCACGCGGCTCGATCCTGCGGCGCACCGGTTCGCGGTGGTGGAGGCGGGCATCGGCGCGCCCGGCGAGATGAAGAGGCTCGCCGGCATGATCCTGCCCGATGTGGCGATCATCACGCTGGTGGCGCCGGCGCATCTTGAGGAACTGGGCGACCTGGAGGGCGTGGCCCGTGAGAAGGCGGAGCTGCCCGCGGCGCTCGGGGCGGGCGGCCTTGCGGTTTTTCCGCGGGAGTGCGGGGAATTCGCGGCGTTCCGGGAGCTCGCAGTGCGGCGCCTGGTGCTTGAGGAAGCGACGCCGCCGTTCCAGGCGCCGCGGGGGGGCAGGGCCTTTTATTCCGCAACGCAGCGCGGGGAGGAGAGCGTCCTGACCATCGCCTGCGGAGCGGAAGGGCCGTTGAATTTCACGCTGCGGCGCGTCTCCGCCGGCATGGCCCGGAATGCGGCGCTCGCGATCTGCGCCGCGCGGTCGCTCGGCGTGCCGGCCGCGGACATCCAGGAAAGGCTGGCGGCGTGGCGGCCCGCGAGATGGAGGGGCGAGCTGCGGCGCAAGGACGGACGGCTGTTGTATGTGGACTGTTACAACGCGAACCCCGCCTCGATGGCCGACGCGCTTGCCAATTTCGGATCGCTGACCCCCGCAGGCCGGCCGCGGGCCTACGTGCTGGGCTGCATGGAGGAGCTGGGTCCGGGCGCCGCGGACTACCACCGGCGGCTGGGACGCGCGCTTCATCTGGGGCCGGACGACCTTCTGTTCATCGTCGGCGACCAGGCGGGCGCGTTGCGCGAAGGCGTCCTCGAGAACGGCGCGGCGGCGCGGCAGATCGTCATCGCCCCCGCGGCGGCCGCGGTCCGCCCGCAGCTCGCCGGGTTTCAGGGCGCGGTCTTCGTGAAGGGGAGCCGCCGGCACCACCTGGAGCAGGCGCTGGAACCGGAGGACGGCCCATGCTGAACTACTTTTCCGGCTTCGAGGAGTATTTCGGGCCGCTGCGGCTGCTCCGGGCCATCACCTTCCGCACGCTCATGGCGTCCGGAACGGCGGCGCTGCTGGGCTTCCTGATCGCCCCCTGGCTGATCGCGCGGCTGCGTGCGCTCAAGTTCGGGCAGCTTTACGACGACGACCGCACAGGGGACCTGGCGGCCAGGTTCGACAAGAAGAACACGCCCACGATGGGCGGCCTGCTCATCTTCTTCTCGGTCTTCGGCGCGACATTTCTCTGGGCGACGCCCAACGTCTGGGTCGTTGTCGCGATGTTCGTCTATGTCGGCCTCACCGGAGTGGGTTTCCGGGACGACTATCTCAAGGTGACGCGCCGGAGCCGGGACGGCATATCCTCCCTGGAGAAGCTTCTCTGGCAGACCATCATCACGCTGGTTGCGCTGGCCGCGCTCCTCTGGCATCCCGTCAGCGCCGAGAAGATCCGCGAGTTCTGGGTGCCGTTCCACAAGGAGCCGGCGTGGGTCTTCACGGGAGGGCTTGGGTTTGTGGCGCTCCTTGTGCTGGTCTTCTTCTGGATCGTGGGCTTCAGCAACGCGATCAACCTCACGGACGGCCTCGACGGCCTGGCGATCGGCTGCACGATAACGGTGGCGCTGGTGTACGGGATCATGGCCTATGTGGCGGGGAGGGTGGACACCTCGCACTATCTCCTGATCAGCTTTGTGCCGGGCACCGGGGAGCTGGCCGTCATCTGCGGCGCGCTTGTCGGCGCAGGGATGGCGTTTCTCTGGTACAATTGCTATCCGGCCGAGGTGTTCATGGGCGACACGGGCTCCCTCGCGATCGGCGGGCTCCTCGGGGTCCTTGCCTTCATGGTGCAGCAGCCGTTGACGCTCGTGATCGTCGGCGGCGTGTTTGTGATGGAGGCGGTATCGGTGATCATCCAGGTCGCCGTCTTCAAGGTCACAAAACAACGCTCGGGCGAGGGGCGGCGGTTTTTCCTGATGGCGCCGGTCCATCATCATTTTCAAAAACAAGGCTGGCCGGAGACGAAGGTGGTGCTGCGTTTCTGGATACTGTCGCTCATGTGCGCCCTTGCCGGCCTGGGAACCCTGAAACTTCGTTGAACACGCCCGCCACGAACTCCGCCGCCTCCGGCCCGCCGCTTTGCGGGCGGGGCGCAGCCGCGTCCGGCGGGGAGGCGCGTCTGGAGCCGCCGGCGGTGCTCGCACCGCTGCTCGGGGGGCCCGTTGCGGTTTTGGGCGCCGGGGTGAGCGGCCGCGCGGTGTGCGACGTCCTTGGGCGGCTCGGGGCGCGCGCTGAAATCTTCGACGAAAAGGCCGGGGCGGGCGCGGCGCAGACGTTCGGCGCCGCCGACGCGGAGCGCTGCAGGCTCGTGGTGTTCAGTCCGGGGTTTTCCGCGGACCACGCCTGGCTGAACGTCGCGCGGGCGGCCGGCTGCACGTGCCTCGGGGAGCTCGATTTCGGGTCGCTGTTCTGGTCCGGCCGGCTCGTTGCGATCACCGGGACCAACGGGAAGACGACCCTGACCGAATTCCTCACGCATGCGTTGCGCGCGGCCGGGGAGCCGGCCTTTGCGGTGGGCAATGTCGGCTTTCCGTTCAGCGGCCTGGCGCTCAAGCCCGTCCCGGCCGGCGCCGTCGCGGTGTGCGAGGTCAGCTCCTTCCAGGCGGAAACCCTGCGGCATTTCCTGGCGGATGCGACATTGTGGACCAACTTTGCGGAGGACCACCTGGAACGGCACCACGAGCTCGACGGTTATTTTTCGGCAAAATGGAATCTGATCGGGCGCACACGGCCCGGCGGGCTGTTTCTCGGGAGCAGCGTGGCGCGGTATGCGCGTGCGTCCGGCCGGCGGATCCCTCCGGAGGCCTGTGTCGCCACGGAAGGCGCGGCGCCCGACGCGCGGCTCGACGGCACGCCGTTCGCCGGCTATCCGCAGCGGGAGAATTTCATTCTGGCGCAGGCCTGGTGGGGCCGGACCGGGCGTTCCGAGGCGGCGCTTTACGGGGCCGCCCGTTCCTTCCGGCTCGCGCGGCACCGGCTCGCGCGCGTGGGCGAGATCCGCGGGGTTTCGTTCTGGAACGACTCGAAGGGCACCAATTTTCACGCCGTGGAGGCGGCGCTGGCGACGTTCTCCGCGCCGGTGCACCTCATCCTCGGCGGCCGTGCCAAGGGAGGGGACCTCGCCGCCTTTGTGGGCAGGATCTCCGGAAAATGCCGGCATGTCTGGCTGATCGGCGAGACCCGCGCGCGCCTGGCTGCGATCTGCGTGGCCGCGGGGCTTGCGCATACCGTCTGCGGTTCGCTTGAAGAGGCGGTGCATGGCGCCGCCTCGGCCGCCCGGCCCGGCGAGGCGGTTGTGCTCAGCCCGGCGTTTGCGAGCTTCGACATGTTCCATGGTTATGCCGATCGCGGCGACCAGTTCGAGAGACTGGTGGCGGGCCTCGGCGACTCCTCCATTTTTCAGTAGCCATAGCGCTGCACACCGACCCATAATCCACCATTCCGCTTCGCCCATGAATATCCTCAAGATCCTTGGAATCGTCGCCGGCATCCACGTCGTCGCGTTCTTCCTCATGTTTGTGAATCCAGGCTGCCGGTCCACCAGCACGCCGCCCACGAGCGCAGACACACTGCCGGCCCAGCCTGCGGCGCCTGCCGCGGCGGCGTCGGACACCGCCCCGGGAGGCGGCGCCGCGGTCTCCGTCAGCATCCCGAACGCCCCGGTGCGCTACAGCCCGACGCGGCCCGGCACTCCCGAGTCGGAGGCGCTGGAGAACACGTTGCCGGCCGATGTGACGCCCGCCAGCACGTACACCGTCGTGCGCGGAGACAGCCTTTCGAAGGTCGCGAAGAAGAACCACACGACCGTGTCCGAGCTCATGAAGGCGAATCATCTGACGAACAGCTCCGTCCTGAGCGTCGGGAAGAAACTTATCATTCCCGGAAAAACCGGCGACGGCGCGGCCCCCGGCAACCCCGAGCCCGCCGTCTCGGGCGCCTCGTACACCGTCAAGCCCGGCGACACGCTGGCGTCGATCGCGCACCGCAGCGGAAGCACAACGGCCGAGCTGAAAAAGGAGAACAACCTCCGGAGCGATTATGTGCATGTGGGCCAGGAGCTGAAACTCCCGGCGGGTTCCGCCCCCGTTGCGGCCGAAGCGGCGCCGGTGGCGCCGGCCGGGCCGGTCTCGGTGAAGGCGCCGGATGGCTCCCTGACGCATGAGGTCAAGCCCGGCGAGACCGTAGGGGTCATCGCCCGCAAATATCATGTGAAGACCCAGGACCTTCTGGTTGCCAACAACATTGCCGACCCGAGGAAGATCCGCCCCGGCCAGGTCCTTGTGATCCCGGGCGGCTCCGCCCCTTCTTCGGCGCCGGCGGTGAAGCCGGGCGCCTCGGTCAAGCCGAGTCCCGCGACGCCGGCCGGTCCGGCCCCCGAGACTGCGAACGGCGGCACCTCCGCGACTCCGCCCGCCGCCGTGCCCGATCTCGATTCGGGCATGAAGCCGCAGGCAGACGTGCCGGTCATCAAGGTCGATGACGGCAGCGACACGAAGACCCCGTAGGTTCAGGCCCGGATGCCCGCATGTCCCAGGAACCGTTTGAGAAGCCGCGATGGACCGCGGCCATCAACCCCGCGACAGTCATTCTCGTCTGCGTCCTGAGCCTGTCGATCCTCGGGTTCACCGTCCTTTTCAGCGCGAGCGTTTCCCTCAAGGCGGATCCGTATTTCTACCTCAGCAAGCAGCTGATCTGGTTTGTGCTCGCGGCGGTGGCGTGCTTCGTCGTGAGCCGGATGGACCTGGAGCAGGCGAGGCGTTACGTCTGGGTCTTTGCCGCGGTATGCCTGCTGGGGCTTTTGCTCGTGCTGGTCCCGGGGATCGGCATTGCGGTGAAGGGAAGCAGGCGGTGGCTCGGCTTCGGACCGGTGCGGCTCCAGATCTCCGAGCTGGCCAAGCTCGCGATGGTCTTTGGACTGGCGCACTATCTGGCGCTGAACCAGACGCGGATCACCGACATGGTGCGCGGGTTTTTCATTCCCCTGGCATGGATCGCGGGATTTTCCGGGCTGATCCTGCTCGAGCCGGACTTCGGGACCGCCGCCCTCACGTTTGCGATCGGCGTGATCCTCCTGTTTCTCGCGGGGGGCAGCCTGCGCTATCTGGCGGCGGCATTTGTCAGCGCGACCGCCCTGCTTGCGGTGGCGGTGATCCACAATCCCAACCGGCTGGCGCGATTTCTGGCGTTTCTCGACGTGGAGGGGAACCGGAGCGCCGGAACCTACCAGCTCTGGCAGGCGATCCTTGCGTTTGCCGCCGGCGGGGTGGACGGCGTGGGCCTCGGCCAGGGCCGCCAGCAGAACAGCTTTCTGCCGGAGGTGCACACGGACTTCATCTTCGCGGTCATCGGCGAGGAGCTGGGGCTGACCTTCACCATCGGCGTCGTGGTTCTGTTTGCGATCCTGTTTGCCGCCGGACTCTGCCATCTGCGAAAGGCGCCCAATCTTTTCCAATTCCTGCTTGTGGCCGGCTGCCTGCTGCTCATCAGCCTGCAGGCGTTGATCAACCTCGGCGTTGTGACCGGGTGCCTGCCGACGAAGGGCATGTCGCTGCCGTTCATCAGCGCCGGCGGATCGAACCTGCTGCTGATGGGAATCCTCGTCGGGATCTTCCTCAACACGCAGCGGGCCTGGACCAGGCCCGCGCTGATGCACCGGGAGCGGACGCTGAAGGAGGTCATGGCGTGAACGGCGGACGGTTTGCGGAGCCAGCCGGCAGGTTTCATGGAATTGCGGCGGCGCCGTCGCATGCTGCCGGAGGGCCGGCGGCGGTGCGCACCTGCCGGGTGGAACGCGGCCCAACGCTCCGGAGGGGGAGGGGCGCATGAGCCGCTTTCTCATCGCCTGCGGCGGCACGGGCGGGCACCTCTCTCCGGGCATCGCGCTCGCCGAGGGGCTCAACGCGCGCGGGCATGAGACCACGCTCCTCATCAGCCACAAGAAGGTCGACGCGCGATTGATCGGGAAGTATCCGCAGCTGCGCTTCGAACGTATTCCCGGCGCCCCGTTTTCGCTCAATCCAGCGGGCTTCTGCCGTTTTGTCTGGCGGCAGTCGCAATCGTTGTGGTTCAGCGCGCGCCTGATCCGTGCCTGGCGCCCGGGGGTGATCGTCGGGTTCGGCGGTTTCACGACGGCAGGCATCATCGTGGTTGCGGCCCTTTTCCGGCGCCCCGTGGCATTGCACGAGGCGAACCGCGTGCCCGGCCGCGCCATCCGCCTTCTGGGCGGGCTCGCCCGGCGCGTTTACCTGCCGCAAGGCGTGCAGCTGGGGGGGGCGCGGCGCGCAGGAGTCCGTCACGTCGGGCTGCCGGTGCGCCGGGAGATCACGCGGCTGCCGCACGAGGAGGCGCGGCGGCGGCTGGGACTCAATCCGGAGCAGAAGGTGCTCGTCGTTTTTGGCGGGAGCCAGGGCGCCGCCCCCTTGAACAACTGGGTGCGCGAACGGCAGGGAAGGCTGGCGGAGGAGGGCATCCAGACGTATTGTGTGACCGGCCTCGGCAAGGGGGGCGCGGAGGTGCGCGAGTACCGAACGGGTTCCGGCGAACAGGTCCGGTCGGTGTCCGTGCCGTTCTGCGACGATGTTGCGACGCTGCTGTCGGCGGCCGATCTCGTCGTCTCCCGGGCGGGAGCGGGCACGATTGCCGAGCTGATCCGCTGCGCGACGCCCGCCATCCTCGTGCCGTTTCCGCAGGCGGCCGACAACCACCAGTGGGCGAATGCGCGCTTCTTCGAGCAGCAGGGCGGCGGACTGGTGGTGGACCAGCGCTTCATCAACGGGCTCGACCGCGAGGTGTGCGACGTCATTTTCAACGACTGGCTGCTGCGCAAATTCCGCGCGAACCTCCAGCGGATGGACCGCGCCAATTCGCTTGAGCTGATTCTCGACGATTTGGAGATGCTCGCGCTTCCCGCCGGAATGCCGGCGCCGGATGCGCCCGCCTCCTCCCCGGGCATCCGGACGGGCACCGAATGAGCGCTTTCCTCCCACGATTTTTCGGCCGCGAAATCCGTTCCGTCCATCTGGCCGGCGTCGGCGGCACGGGCATGGCGCCGCTGGCCCTCTGCCTCCGGCAGGCGGGCTGTGCGGTGAGCGGGGAGGACGACGCACTGGCCCCGCTCGTGCGGCCCTGGCTTGAGCAGGCGGGTGTCGTCATCACGGCGCCGGGCGGGCTGCCGGAGGCGTGCGACCTGCTCGTGCGCTCGTCGGCCATCCACGCGGATCACCCGTCGCGCACGTGCGCGCTCGGGCGCGGCGTGCCGCAGGTGCGCCGGGGCGAGATGCTCGCGGAGCTTCTGCGGGACCGGAAGCTGGTCGCGGTCGTTGGCGCCCATGGAAAGACGACGACGACAGGCATGCTGATCACTGCGCTGAACCGGGCCGGTTTCCCCTGCGGCTGGCTGCTCGGCGGGCTGTTTGCGGACGGATCGCTGCCGCCCGGCCGTCTCGGCACGGGGGAATGGGTCGTGGCCGAGGTCGACGAGAGCGACGGGACGATCGACGGCTTTGCGCCGGAGATCACCGTCATCGTGAGCCTCGACTGGGACCACCCGGATTATTATTCGCGGATCGAGCTGCTCGAGGAGACCTTCCGCCGTCTGGCGGCGCGGACGCGCCGGGCGGTTCTGATCGATCCGCACTGCGCGCTTTCGGCGCGGGCGACGGCGGGGGCGGCCGTCCCGGTCCTCACTTTCGGCGCGGACGGGCAGTACCGGGCCGTCTGCACCGGCGAATCGGGAGGCAACCTCACGCTCCGCCTGGAGGGCCGCTTCCCGGCGCTCGAGGCGACGGTCCGGGCGCGCGGCGCCTTCAATGCGCACAACGCGTCGGCGGCGCTGGCCGCGGCGCATCTGATGGGCGCGCCGCTCTCGGCGGACCTGCTGGCCGGCTATCCGGGCGCATGCCGGCGGCAGCAGGTGCTCCGCGCCTCGGCGCGCCTGACCGTCATCGAGGACTACGCGCATCATCCCGCCGAGATCCGGGCGCTGCTGGCGAGCCTGCGCGGGCGCATGACCGGGCGACTCGTAGTTGTTTTTCAACCACACCGCTTCAGCCGGACGGCCCGCTTCAAGGCGGAGTTCGCGGCGGCGCTGGGCCTCGCCGACCGGCTCTTCCTGCTCGACGTCTATCCGGCGGGAGAGGCGCCTGTGCCGGGCGGCGCGACCGCGGACCTGGCCGCCGAGATCGCGAAGGCCGGCGGCGCGGCGGCCGCGACCCACCTGCAGGGACGCAATCCCGATGTGATCGCGGCGGTGCGCCCAGCGCTGCAGCCGGGGGACTGGCTGGTCTTTGTCGGGGCGGGGGACATCGAGCGGCATGCGCACGAGTTCGCGGAGCAATGCGGGGATGCCCCCGTGCCGGCGGCGGACTGGGACGGTTTTGTTGCGGAGCTCCTGCCGCGGCTTTCGCCGGAGACGCGCCTTGTCCGCGAGGAGCCGCTTGCGCCGAAGACGACGATGCGCACGGGGGGCGCGGCGCGCGTCTATTGCGAGCCGGCGGGGATCGACGATCTGCAGCTGCTGGTGCGCGAGGCGCGCCTGCGCGGTTTTCCGGTGCTCGTCCTCGGGCGCGGGTCGAACCTGATTGTGCCCGACGAGGGGGTCGAGGGGCTGGTGGTTGCGCTGGCGCATCCCGCCTGGCAGGCGTGCGAGCGCCGTCCCGGAGGCCGCGTCTGGGCCGGGGCGGGCCTGCGGCTGAAGGCGCTGTGCGGCTTTGCCAGCGGGGCGGGACTCGCGGGTTTCGAATTTCTGGAGGGGATTCCGGGCTCCGTCGGCGGCGCGCTGCGGATGAATGCCGGGGCGATGGGCGGCTGGATTCTCGATCTCGTGGAGGAGGTGCAGTTCCTCACGCCCGAGGGCGCGTTGTGCACGCGGCCGAAGGAGAGGCTGCGCTCCGGGTACCGGAGTTGCGACGATCTGGATGGTGCGATCGCGTTGGGGGCGTTGTTCCGGCCTGCGGCTGCGGAGGAGGGCGAAACGATCGACTCGAGGATCGAGGCGTATCGTCGCCGTCGCCAGGAGTCGCAGCCGCGGGAGCCGAGCGCAGGCTGCATCTTCCGGAATCCGCCTGCGCTGGCGGCGGGGAGACTCATCGACGAGCTTGGCCTGAAGGGCGAGCGGGTGGGGGATGCCGAGGTGTCGCCGGTGCACGCGAACTTCATCGTCAATCGCGGACGGGCGACGAGCGCCGACGTCATCGAGCTCATCCGGCGGGTGCGGGGGCGGGTGGAAAAGGCGCGGGGCGTCGTCCTTGAGCCCGAGGTTCTGTTATTTGGCCGTGAATGGAGGGATGTGCTGTGAATTTGCTCGAAATCGGCGCGCGCTGCGCCAACAAGGAAAGGTGCGCCGGGCTGAAGAAGTCCGCCGGCGGCGCCGGGCCGGGTTTTCGCGTTGAACCCGGAGAACCGGCGGCCCCCGCCGTTGAGTCTGGCCGCCCGAGGCGCCCCGTTGTTTGCGACTGTATTTTTCGATGAGCCTGCCTGCCACCATTCCACCTCCGTCGCGTTCCTGGAAGGATATCCGCCAGGAGGTCAGTCCGCGCGCGATGTCGAAGGAGGGGCACCGGCGGAAAACGCTCGCAGGGCTGAAATTCGCGGGGATTTGCGCGCTTGTCTTTGGAGCGCTGACGGCGGGGATCGAGATCTATCTGACCTGGGAGAACAATCCTGCGAGCATCAAGGACCCCGGAGGCGGCGTTCCACTCAAACAACTCGCGTTTTCCACCGATGGTGTGCTCGACCGCGCCTGGCTTGAGCGGACGCTGGCATTGCCCAAGAAGGCGAGCCTGATGAGTCTCGACCTGGCGGCGCTGGAGCAGCGGCTGCTTGCCTCGGGGCAGGCGCAAAGCGTGATGCTCCGGCGGAGGTTTGCGGACAATTGCCTTGTGGTCGCCGCGCAGGAGCGCGTCCCGGTCGCACGGCTGATGGCGCAGGTGGACGACGAACCGGCCCGGCTGCGGCTTGTGGCGCGCGACGGGACGGTCTTCGAGGGCGTCGGCTACGAGCCGGCGGCCCTGGAGAAGCTTCCCTGGCTCGACGGCGTGCACCTGAGGCGCTCGGCGCAGCACGGCATCCAGCCGATCACCGAGATGGGGCGGACGGCCGAGCTGTTGCAGACGGCCGGGCGCCTGGTTCCCGATCTGTTTTCGGGCTGGCAGGTCGTATCGCTGGCCCGGATGGACTCCGACCAGGAGATTCTTGTCCACTCGACGCTGATTCCGGACATCGTGTTCGACGCGCGCGACGAGTTCCCCCGGCAGCTCGCGCGGCTGGACTACATCGTCGATTTTCTCCGCACGAAAGGCGCGCCGTCCCTGCAGAGGATCGACCTCGCGCTCGGGGGGCAGGTGCCGGTCGAATTGCAGGAGGCAGTGCCGCTGAAGCCGGCGCGTGTTGCGCCTCACAAGACTGTTTCGCAACCCAACAAACAGAGACGTGATTTATAAGAGCAGACTCATCGGAGCCGTTGAAATCGGCACCTCCAAGGTGACCGTCCTCGTTGGGGAGCTCATGCGCGGACGCACCCTCAACATCGTCGGCCTCGGATCGTGCCCGTCGCACGGCGTCATCAAGGGCGGCGTCGTCGACTACAAGGAGGCGAGCGCGTGCACGCACTCTGCGTTCCGGGCGGCCGAGGAGGGGGCGGGGGCCTCGGTGGACGCGGTTTACCTGGCCCAGACCGGCGCCCACCTGGAGGGCTTCTACAACGAAGCCTCGGTCAGTGTGAACGCCGCGGACAATTGTGTGGGGGCGCTCGACATCGAGACGGTCTGCCGGCTTGCGATGGCCAAGGAGCTTCCCGAGGGCCGCGCCGTCGTTCATCATATCCGCAGGCCGTTCCGGCTCGACGGCCGTCTCGTGTCCGACCCCGAACACCTCGTCGGACAGCGGCTGGAGGTGGGCTACTGGACCGTGCACGGCAGCGAGGCCAAGATCGGCGATCACATCCATGTCATCACGGGATTCAACCTTCGCGTGGACGAGCTGATCCTGTCGAGCCTCGCCTCGGGGACGATGGTCACCACGCCTGAAGAGCGGCAGAACGGCGTGCTTGTCCTCGACATCGGCTGCGGAACGACGGATTACGCGCTCTACCACGACGGTGTGGCCTACCAGACCGGCGTCATTCCGGTGGGAGGCGACCATTTCACCAACGACCTGAGTCTCGGGCTGCGGCTGACGCGGCTCCAGGCCGAGAAGCTCAAGGTGCGCTACGGTTCGGCCGTGCTGAAGTCGCACGACAAGCAGGACAAGGTGTGGCTCAACGGAGACTATTCCGTCGGCGACCGGCAGTTCACGCGCCAGTCCATCGAACAGATCACCTCGGTTCGCGCGCGGGAGCTTTTTGACGTTGTGCGGGGCAAGCTCGGCGCCGCGTTCGTTCCGGAACAGACGCCGGTGGGCGTGATCCTCACCGGAGGGGCGGCGAAGATGCCCGGCATGGACGAGGCTGCGGGAAAGGTCTTCGGCGTGCCGGGCCGGATCGGCGAATCGGCTTCATGGGTTGCCGACGAGCTTCGCGATCCCGGCTACAGCACGCCGCTCGGGCTGCTCTATTTCGGCCTGAATTCGCAGACGGAGCGCATCCCGTCCGCCCGCCGGCAGGACGGCATTCTCGGAAGCCTCAAGCGCATCCTGGTTGCTCCCTAGACCATGCAATTCGATCCCAAATCCAGCGAGCTTCCCCTCACCCACGAGGTCCTCACCGACCGGTCGATCGCCATCAAGATCGTCGGTGTGGGCGGCGCCGGTTCGAACGCGATCGACCGCCTGAAGATGGACAACCTCGACCGGGTGCAGCTGGCCGTCATCAACACCGATCTGCAGGCGCTGTCCTCCTCTGCGGTGCAGGAAAAGGTGCTGATCGGCGGCACGGTGACCCGGGGGCTCGGCACGGGCGGCGAGCCGGATTCTGGCCGTGAGGCCGCGGAGGCCGACCGGGAGAAGATCGCCGCCGTGGTGAAGGGCTGCGACCTTGTGTTTCTCCTTGCCGGCCTGGGCGGCGGCACGGGTGGCGGCGCAACGCCCGTCGTCGCCGATGTCGCGACCAAGGAGGGCGCCCTGGTCATAGCATTTGTGACGATGCCCTTCAGCTTCGAGCGCGGCCGGCGCCTGAAGCAGGCGGAAGAGGCGCTGACGGCATTGCGCCGCGGTTGCGACGCTGTGATTCCGCTCTGCAACGATGTGCTGTTGCAGGAATGCAGCGACAGCGCGGGAGTCAAGGCGGCATTTGCCCAGGCGGACGGCTGGATCGGCCGCGGCGTGAAATCGATCTGGTCGATGCTGTTCCGCACCGGCCTGATCAATCTCGATTTCGCGACGCTTCAGCAGGTGTTCCAGTCGCGGGGCGGCAAGACGCTCTTCAGCCTT
>PMKA01000224.1 GCA_003157575.1 Opitutia bacterium | reverse complement strand
GCGCGGCAGCCCCAGCCCGCGGCCGCCCTATCCTTCCGAGCGCGGCCTTTTCGGCCAGCCGACGGCCATCAACAACGTCGAGACGCTGGCGGCGGTGCCGGCCATCCTCGCGCGGGGCGGCGCATGGTACGCCCAGTACGGGGTGGAGAAATCCCGCGGCACAAAGGTCTTCGCGGTCACCGGCAAGGTGCGCTTTCCCCAGCTCGTCGAGGTGCCGCTCGGCGTCACCCTGCGCGACATCGTTTTCGACCTCTGCGGCGGCGTCTTCGGCGGCAAGCCCATCAAGGCCGTGCAAACCGGCGGCCCGTCCGGCGGCATGATTCCCGAGCATCTGCTCGACACAAAGGTCAGCTACGAGAGCCTGCAGGAGCTCGGTTCGATCATGGGCTCCGGCGGCATGATTGTGATGGACCAGGACGATTCGATGGTGGAGGTGTCGCGCTTCTACCTCCGCTTCTGCGTCGACNNATGCTGCAGATTCTCAACCGGGTGGCCCGCGGCCGCGGGGAAAAGGGCGACACCGAGCGCCTTCGCGCCATCTCCAAGGCCATGCAGAAGGCGTCACTCTGCGGCCTGGGGCAGACCGCTCCGAACCCGGTGCTCTCCGCCCTGCGCTACTTTGAGCCCGAGTTCAAGGCCTACCTCGAAGGCGGCGTCAGCTACGCCCGCAAGATGAACGCAAACCGCCCGCCCGAAGCCTCCGTCGCCGAACCCGCCAACGTCTGACCCCGCCCCGCCATGGTTGCCACCACCCCTTCAGCCCCGCCTTCCGCCAGCCCCGCCGCACCGGCCGGAGTGAACTCCGCCGCTCCGGCGGTGGTAAACGTCAAGATCAACGGGATTCCGGTCAGCATTCCCGCCGGCACGACCATCCTCGACGCCGCGCGCCAGGTGCAGGTGAAGATCCCGACGCTCTGCAAGGACGAGGATCTCCTGCCGACCGCGGCCTGCGGCCTGTGCATCGTCCAGATCGCCGGGCAGCCGCGCATGCCCCGAGCCTGCTGCACGCCCGTGGTCGAGGGCATGGACATCACGACCCACAGCGGCGCGCTCACCGACATCCGCCGGACCGTTCTCGAACTGCTGCTTTCGACACACCCGAGCAGCTGCCTCACGTGCGGCCGCAACGGCACTTGCGAGCTTCAGGCGCTCGCCGCCGACTTCGGCATGCGCACCGAGAACATCAAGCGCATCGTCACCCCGATCCCGCCCGACAACTCCACCGGCTCGATCATCATCGACTTCACGAAGTGCGTCAAATGCGGGCGCTGCGTGCAGGTCTGCCAGGAGGTCCAGAACGTCTGGGCCCTTTCCTTCCTCGACCGCGGCATCAACACCCGCATGGCGCCCGCCGGCGACATCACCCTCGCCGAGTCCCCCTGCGTGAAATGCGGCCAGTGCTCCAACCACTGCCCTACCGGCGCGATCGTCGAGAACGACGAGACGCCCGCCGTCTGGACCGCCCTGCACGACGAGACCAAGCATTGCGTGGTGCAGATCGCCCCGGCCGTGCGCGTGGCCATAGGCGAGGCCTTCGGCCTGCCGCCCGGCGCCAACCTCACGGGCAAACTTTACACCGTGCTGCGCCGCCTCGGCTTCAAGGCCGTGTTCGACACGAATTTCGCCGCCGACCTCACCATCATGGAGGAGGCCAGCGAGTTCATCGAACGCTTCGTCCACAAACGCGGCCAGCTTCCGCTGATCACCTCGTGCTGTCCGTCGTGGACGGACTTCATGGAGAAGGTGCATTACGACTTCATCGACAACTTCTCCACCGCAAAGTCCCCGCAGCAGATGCTGGGTGTGCTCGCCAAGACCTATTACGCGAAGAAGCTCGGGATCGATCCGGCCAAAATGTACGTCGTTTCGTTCATGCCGTGCACGGCCAAGAAGTACGAGCTCGAGCGTACGAACGAGATGTACGCCTCGGGCTACATCGACGTGGACATCGCCCTCACGACGCGCGAACTCGCCCGCCTGATCAAGCAGTCCGGCCTCGATTTCCTCAACCTGCCGGACGGCGAGGCGGACAGCATCCTCGGCGACTACACGGGCGCCGGCGCGCTGTTCGGCGTCACGGGGGGCGTCATGGAGGCCGCGTTGCGCACCGCGTATTTCTTCGTCACCGGCAAGAACCTGGAGAAGGTGGAATTCGAGTCGGTGCGCGGCCTGCAGGGCGTGAAGCAGGCGGCCGTCACCATCAACGGCACGACCATCCGCGTCGCCGTGGCCCACGGCCTGGCGAATGTCGAAAGCGTCCTGGAGGGGGTTCGCGCCGCCCGCACCGCGGGCCGGGAGCCGCCGGTTCACTTCATCGAGGTCATGGCCTGCCCCGGCGGCTGCATCGGCGGCGGCGGCCAGCCCTACGGCGTCAACGGCGAGGTGCGGACGAAGCGCGCGGAGGGTCTGTATCAGCACGATCGCGACCGCAGCGTCCGGCTTTCGCACGAGAACCCCGAGATCAAGCGCATCTACAGCGACTTCCTCGGCCAGCCGTTGAGCCACAAAGCCCACGAATTGCTGCACACGCGCTACACCGCCCGCCCGCTCTATAAACGGTGACCGGCGCCTTTCTCACCGCGTTGTTCTTCGCCGGCAATGCCGTGTGCGCACGGCGCGCGGCGCTTCACTACGGCGGCACGACGGGCAACTTCCTTCGCCTTCTGCTCGCCGTGGCGCTCCTGGCCGCATGGGCGCATGCGGCGGGCCAGGGAGTCGGCGGCGGCGCGCTTGCCTGGTTCCTGCTGAGCGGCGCCGTCGGCTTCGGCCTCGGCGGCCTGACGATGTTTCACGCACTGCCCCTGATCGGGTCCAACCTGAGCATGCTGATCGTACAATGCGGTTCCGCCGTGGCGGCGGCGCTCATCGAGTGGCTCTGGCTGGGCTCGCGGCTGTCGGTGGCGCAGACCGGGTTCGCGGCGCTGACGCTCGCCGGCGTGGCGGTGGCACTGATAGGTCCTATTCCGCAGCGCCGCCATGCCCTCGGCCTTTCGCTGGCCATCGTCTCCGCGTGCGCACAGGGCGGCGGCGCCGTCATCAGCCGCAAGGCATTCGGTCTTCTCCACGCCCACGGGTTCTTCATGGACGGGGCCACCTCCGCCTATCAGCGCGCGCTGGGCGGCCTCGCCGTCGGGACAATCGCGCTGCTCGTGGTGCGATGGTGGCCCGGCGTGGAGCCGGCAAACCCCGGCGTCATGGTTCCGGCGCCCGCCCAGAAATTGCCGCCCTGGGTGTGGGTCGTGCTCAACACGCTTCTCGGCCCCGTGCTCGGCGTCACCTGCTACCAATGGGCGCTTCGAAACAACCCGGCCGGAGTCGTCCTCCCGATCGTCGCAACGGCCCCGCTCCTCACCGTTCCCATCGCGTGGGCGCTCGAACGGAGCCGGCCAACACCCCGGTTCTGGACCGGCGCCCTCCTCGCCGTCGCCGGCGTCGCAGGCCTTTCGATCGCCAAATAACTCCGCTCCAATTTTGGGGTTCAGCCAAGAGCCGGCTTGACTAGCGCGAGCCGGGGCGACTTACAGGCGACACGTCCATGAGAATCCGCCGAAGCGCTGCAACGACAATGGCCCCGCTCCGCCGCGCCTTTGCCGCCGGATTCTGCGCCATCGGGCTTGGGTCTGCCGCTCTCCGGGCGCAAGTGGCCCCTCCAGCCAAAGACGCGCCCGTGCAGCTCCCAAGTGTCACCGTGCTCGGCGATGCGCTCCCTGGGCTTTCAGATGAGGTGCCAGGATCGCCGCAGAGCCTTTCCACAAGCCTAGCCACAAGTCTCGCCGACGTCCCCGGCATTGCCGTGCACCACATGGGTTCCGCAGCGGCCGAGCCGTTGCTCCGCGGCCTCGGTTCCGACCGTGTCGTGACGACGCTCGACGGCCTGCCGCTGCCCAATGCATCGCCCACCCGGACGGCCTCGCCCCTCGCCCTGATCGGCGGCGGCCTGGTCGCCGGCTTCGACGTCATCAAGGGCCTGCCGTCCGTGACCCTCGGCCCGCCGGCCAACGCCGGCTATGTTTCGCTGACGCTCGCGTCCGTCCCCGGAGACGACCCGCCGGCGGCGAGTTACGCCGACGCCGGGTGGGATTCCAACCGCAACGGGGTCGACGCGCTTGCCGTGGCCCAGGGCCGGGGCGGCGGCTGGAATTTCCGGGCCGCAACGTCCGCGCATTCACTCGGCAACTACACTGCAGGCGATGGGACGGTGGTTCCGGCGGAGGACCGCGGCGAAGGCGCGGCGCTGGAAGCCGGCTGGAAGCCTGATCCGGGACATCAACTCAAAATCGGTGCTCTCTTTTCGCGCCAGGAACTTGCCGTGAATTCCGCCCTTCCGCTCGACACGCGCGGGACCGACACAACGGCGATGAACCTGGCATACGACTGGACCGGCGCGGACAAGACCTGGATCGCAACCCGCTTCGGAATAGGGGTCACAGATCCCCATCTCGACAACCGGGGCCGCCCCGCCCCGGCCTTGATCACCGCGGATGGACGAACCGTGAGCCTCGGCTCCGGAATCTCGGTGCGCCACGAAACGGCCGGCGGCGATGAGATCGCGGTCGGAGTCGATGCCACGGAGGAAGACCGCCGGATGGAACGGCGCCGGCCGGGGGCCGTGGACCTGCTCTGGCCCGATCTGCGGCAGCAGGATCTCGGCGCCTTTGCTGAGTACACCCGGCGGTTGCACGGATCATGGAAGCTCCGACTCGGCGCGCGCCTTGACGCCGTCGAGAGCGAAGCCCGGACGGCGGACGGCCTGGCGTTCAACCGCACAATCCGGGCGCTTTACGTCGCGTACAACGGACCCGCCGCCGCCCGGACAACGCAGAGCGACATCGCCGGAGCGGCCAACGTGCTCCTGAGCGGACAACTCGCGCCTGAATGCACAACCTCGCTCGGAGCGGGCTTCAGCCGCCAGCCCACCGGCGCCACCGAACGTTACCGTGCATTCTCCGACGCTCTCGGCGGCGGTTACGAAATCGGAAATCCCACGGCGAGGACCGAGGACAAATACGAGCTCGACTGGGGCCTCCGCTGGCAGAGGCAGACCTTCTCCGTAAGCATCGACCTTTTCGGCAGCTATCTGCCCGACTATCTGCACCGTACGGTCGTGGGCAGAACCGCCGCTCCAGCGCCTCCGCCGCCGGGATCTGTGGTCTACGGGTACCGACCGATCGAAGCCAACTTCTGGGGAGGTGAAATGGGCCTTCGCTGGGAGCCGGTCAAGGATTCGTGGCTGCAACTCACCGGGACGAGTGTTGAAGCGACGGATCGCGACGCACACCGCCAACTGCCGGAGATTCCGCCCGCTGCTATCGCTTTTGCCGCCGGTCACGCCTGGTCCGGGGGCGCTTTCAAACCCTGGTTCGAAGCAGGCTTGCGTTCCAGTTTAGCGCAGCGAAATCCCGCCCCCGATGAAATGCCGGTCTTCGCCAACACCTCTGCATTCACCCTGGCAGAGCTCCGGGGCGGATTCTCTTGGCACGGAATCAAGGTCACCCTCTCCATCGAGAATCTTTTCAACAGGCTCTATTTTGACTATCTGTCCCCGCCCGCGGCAGCCATGCCGTCCAGCGGCAGCCTGCTCCCCGGCGCGCGCATTCCCGGCCCCGGCCGCAGCGTGATGCTGGTCATCAGCTACGGCGGACGTTGAGGCATGCGGAGGAATTTTCCCCGGTGGGGCAGACCGCGCCGTGGAGATGCGGCGCCCCGCTGCGCACGTCCCGCGAGAACGCGATGATGAGGACGCGTTTCAGGAAAGGATCACCACTAAAAACTCACCAGCATCTCCGCGCGGACGTAGCTCAGCAGATCCCGCCGGGCGTAATAGTTGCCCTCCTTCAGAATTTCGCCCCAGACCTGTCCGCTCAGGTGTTTGCTGAACTGCTGTTTCACGAACACCTGGAAAAAATTCCCGCGGAAGTGTCCGCTCTCGCTGAACAGCGCGGCCTTCACGGTGCGGGTGGGCACGTCCTGGGGCGCAAACCACGCGTTGTAGGTCGCGCTGATAGTCATTCCCTTCATCGGGACGATGGTCCACGAGGGCCCGATGCGGAGAATGTCGTTCAACTGGGCGATCTTGCCGGCGGTCTCCATCGGATACGAATAGATGTAAAGCTCGCTGAAGCGCGGCCAGCGTCCCCACAGGACGTCGAACATCTCGTCCTTCCCCGTCGTGTTGGGATTGTCGCCTGAAAGATATTCTCCGACGAGGCTCAGCTGGTTGTCCATCGGGTCCTTGAACAGGTAGCTGAACCTGGCGTTCCAACCGTAGGCACGGATGTCCCTCCGCGCCGTGCTCAGATTCACCGGCGTCCTGACGCTCGAGTCGACCTTCCATCCCCATTGACAGGCGCCTTCGGCAGAATACCGCCAGTGCGGCGACGGAGTCCCGCTGATCTTTCCGCCGAGCGTGTAGATGTCCCCCGTGTCGCTGTAGGCAAACACGGCGTCGTCCCGCTTGAAGATGAAGTAGCCGTCCACCTGGGTGTCCGGCAGCGATTTGTTGGACGCATACAGGATCAGACCGCGCTCGTTCTGTTCCACGACGCTGTAGGTGCTCGGGTTGCCGAGAATCGGGAGCCACTCGCCCGGCTTCGCGTGCTGGTCGATGCACACGAGGTCAAACTTGGTCTTGATCTCCGATGCGTCGAGGGTCGCCCGGACACTGTCGAGGAAAGTGGACCACGATCCATCCCCGGGCGTGCCGTCGCCCACCAGCCACCAGTTCAACGGATCGCCGAATTGCACATCCTGGCGGCCGGCAGTGATGGTGAGAGGGAGTCCAAACGCATGCGTCCACTTCAGGTTGAGGTTGTCGAATATTCCGTAGCGATCCTCCGTGCCCATTCCGGGATGCTGCTTCGCAAAAGCCGGGTCCACCCAGATGCGCGGCTCGGCGGCCAGGCGCACATTGAAGCTGAAATCCGGATCGATCATCGCAGAACTCCAGAGCCGGGCGCGGACGCGGAAAAGGTCCTGCTCGTGCGTCGGCGCAACAGCGCTCAACGTGAGCGCGTTGTCGAAATACTCGTTGCGCAGGCGCAGGTCGCCGCCCCAGGTCAACCATGCGGGCGCGTTGCCGGCCGGCTGGAGCTGGGGCGCAACCGACGCCGCGGCCGGCGCCGTTGCGGTCGCGGAGTTTGTGTTCGCACTCTGACCGAATGCCATCGTCAGACTGGCGACAAAGACCAACAACAAGGCGGCGGCACGGGTGGAATTCGTGTTCATGGGAGCGGCAGTGAAGGGGTAGACGCGACGGGTTTTGATGAGTGAAAAGCGGCAGACTTGAAACCGCATTTTTCTGCTATCAGGACACCTTATTCACAGAAGAAGCAGACAACCGGTCTTAATGATCAAAAACACCCCGCCGTTTGAGCGCCGGTACTTTGCCGTCCTGTCTGCTCCCGGCTTGAGTCGCCGCGGCTGCCGGCCCAATAATGGCCTTCATGAGACTATTCGCCCCCCTCTGCCTGGCTCTCGCAGCGGCCTTTCTGATCCCGGAAACGCGGTCCGCTGTCGTGGCCAATCCTCTTTTCTCCGATCACGCGGTGCTCCAGCAGGGCCGCGACCTGCCCGTTTGGGGCACAGCGCGGGAAGGCGAACATGTGACGGTTTCGGTCGCCGGCCGGAAGGCCACGACCACGGCGAAGGACGGCCGCTGGCTGGTGCGCCTGCCCGCCCTGCCGGAGGGCGGCCCTTACACGATGACAATCACGGGAGAGGACGGCGCCGTGACGATCTCGGACGTCCTCGTCGGCGAAGTCTGGGTCTGCAGCGGGCAGTCGAACATGGAACGCCAGCTTGGCCCGCGCGAAGGACAGAAACCGATCGTCAATTGGGAGCAGGAAGTTGCGTCCGCCGACCATCCGCAGCTCCGCCAGTTCTACGTGCCGCAGAAGACCGCGCTCTCGCCGACGACATCGGTCGCTGGGAAATGGGTGGTCTGCTCACCGCAGACCGTCGCCGATTTCACCGCAGTCGGGTACTTTTTCGGGCGCGATCTTCTTCAGGCCCGACACACGCCGGTCGGCCTCATTCACAGTTCCTGGGGCGGCACTCCTGCCGAAGCGTGGACGAGCCAGGATGCGCTCAAAAAACTCCCCGGTTTCGCCGTATCCGTGGCTGAACTCGAACAGTACGCCGCCGCCCTCAAGGCCGGGACCTTCGATTACGACAAACTGCTGGGAAGCTGGTACGCCGCCAACGACATCGGCCTTTCCCAAAAGCCGGCCTGGAGTGCCCCGGACGTCGACATCACCTCCTGGAAATCGATGGAGCTCCCTGTGTTTTGGGAGAATGCGGGACTGCCGGACTTCGATGGCATTGTCTGGTTTCGACGTACGTTCGAGCTTCCGACAGCCTGGGCCGGAGGGGATGTGGAGCTCCATCTCGGCGCCATCGACGACGATGACACCACGTGGGTCAACGGGGTTGAGGTCGGCGCTACCATTGGATATAACATTTCGCGCGTGTACCGCGTGCCCGCTGCCGTGCTGAAGCCCGGCACCAATGTCATCGCCGTGCGCGTGCTCGACACCGGCGGCTGGGGTGGAATCTGGGACAGCGGCAAGGACACCATGCATCTGGTCTCGTCGAATGGCGGCGACCTCGCCCCCATTCCCCTGGCCGGGTCCTGGCAATGGAAAGTCTCCGCATCGCTCTCCGACATCCCGGCGCCGCCGGCCGATTTCCGCAGCAGCCCCGCAGGCCCGGGCGTGCTTTTCAACGGCATGATCGCTCCCCTGCTTCCGTATCCAATCCGTGGAGTCGTCTGGTACCAGGGCGAGGCCAATGTCGGCCGCGAGCGGCAATACCGCACCCTGTTTCCGGCGCTGATCGCCGACTGGCGTCGCGCCTGGGGCGAGGGCGACTTTCCCTTCCTTTTCGTGCAGATCGCCCCTTACAAGGGCATGACCCCGGAGATCCGCGAGGCCCAGCTGCTGTCATGGCAGCGCACGCCCAACACCGCCATGGCGGTTACGATCGATTGCGGCGACGCGGAGGACATTCATCCGGCCCACAAGCAGCCGATGGGCGCCCGTCTTGCGCTGGCCGCCCGCGCGCTCGCCTACGGAGAGAAGATCGAATACTCCGGTCCGGTCTTCGCCTCCGCGCAATTCGCCGGGCCGCGCGCGGTGCTGCGCTTCACGCATGTCGGCGGCGGACTTGCTGCCAAAGACGGCGCGCTGCCCGGGTTCACGATCGCCGGGGCGGACAAGGTGTTCCATCCCGCCGGCGCCGTGATCGAGGGCGAGACCGTCGTCGTCACGGCGGAGGGCGTCCCCCACCCGGTTGCAGTGCGCTACGGCTGGGCAAACGTTCCCGTGGGCAGTCTCTTCAACGCAGCCGGCCTTCCCGCATCGCCCTTCAGGACCGACGTGGACTGATCTTGGGCGGCTCCCAAATGCGCCTTACGGCGGCAGGCCCGGAGGCTCGTCCACGGTAATACGCAGGCTTCCCGGCCGGCATCGCCAGCCATCGGACGGCGCGCGCCGTCCGCGGATTCCGCTGGAGCGGCGATTGTCCGGACCGCTCCGCCGTGCCACCCCGCCCCCGGGGCACTGCCGCCACCCCGCCAACTCTCCCGCGTTTCGGGGCTCTGGGATGGAACCGGGATTTTTGGAGTGAACCGGGACATTGGCGCGGCAAGCGCGGTGGGCCGGACCGGTATTTGTGCCGAAGTTTGATGCAACCGGCGACGCATGATGTGTCCCCTAAACGGAACGGATTCCATCATCCAAACCCACCATGTCTTCCATTGGCAGCATCACCTCCGGCAGCAACTACCTGGCCCAAATCAGCCAAAGCCTGTTCAGTCAGACGGACACCGATAGCGACAGCTCGATCAGCAAAGATGAGCTGGCCGCCTTGATGAAAAACAACCCAAAGCTGGCCGAAGACCTGACCAGCTACTACAACAGCAGCGCGACCGGCTCCACAACTTCCTCCGCAAACATCGATGCCATCTTCAAGGCGCTCGACACCGATGGCGACGGCGCGATCAGCGCTTCCGAAATGAGCGCTGCGGTCACCAACACAAAAGGAGGCCAGATCGATGGAACGCCGCCACCGCCGCCTCCGTCCTCGGATGAGGTGTTTGCGGGTGCGGACACCGATGGCAACGGTTCCATCAGCGAAAGCGAACTCAAGACGCTCCTGACCGACAATTCACAGCTGGCCACCGCCTTTGCCAGCTTGTTGAGCAGCAGCACCACCACGGACACCACGAGCACCGCCACCGACAAAACCGCCGCCATTTTCAAGGCGCTCGACACCGACGGCGATGGCACGATCAGCGCTTCCGAGCTGAGCACGGCCTTCAGCAAGCTGCGGGACCAGATGCAGGCCGGTGGGTCCACGACGACCGATCAGGCCGGCAGCAGCAACAGCACAACCAACAGTTCGGCCAGCATCGAATCGCTCCTGGAAAAGTTCCTGCTCAAGAACGGCTACACTCAAGACGGGACTTCGGCATCGGCATCGCTGCCCAGCCTCTTCAACACAACCGCCTGAGCCGGACCGGTGCGGGCCGGGCCATCGCCTCCCTCGCGACATCCAGAGCTGTCTGGCGCGAACCGTCAGGAGAACTCGATCCAGGCCCGCACCTCGCGGATGCCCCGGACCAGGGGCAATTCCGTGCCGTCGGTCAGCACGACGTCGTAATCGCCTCCCGCCCCGGATCGAAGTTCCCGGATGCGATCCCGATGGATCATCGCCGAACGGTTGATGCGCAGGAACTGCTCAGGGTTGAGGCGTTCTTCAAGGTCGCTGAGGGTCTCCCGGAGGATGTGGGTCTCCCGGCCTGTGTGCAGCAGGATGTAGTTGTTCGCCGACTCGATCCAGTCGATCTGCCCAATCTCGACGACCAGGAAACGATCCCTGGTCCGCACCAGGATCCGCTGCAGGTATTGGTTCGGTTGTTTCTCCACCGATCGCGAATGAGCCTGCTCGCGCATCCGCTCGCGAACCCGGTCCAGCGCCTGGCGCAGGCGCGCCGGCTTGAAAGGTTTGAGCAGATAGTCCAGCGCCCCCACGTCGAAGGCCGGCAACGCATGCTGGTGGTGGGCGGTCACAAAGACCACGAAGGGGCGCCGCGCGGGGGACGCCGCGTCGAGGACGGCAAAGCCATCCATCTCGGGCATCTGGACATCCAGCAGCACCAAGTCCGGCTCCTGGGTGCGGATCGCCTCGATGGCCTCCGCTCCACTGGCGCATTCCGCCAGGATGTTCACGTCGGATTCCTGATCGAGCAGCGAGCGCAGGCGCTGCCTGGCCAGCGGTTCATCATCCACAATTAGCGTGCGAATGGCCATAGATCAGGAAACCGGTTCCGACGCGGCGGCGCAGAAAGGCAGCGTGCAGGAGAGATCGAGCCCCCCCTCCGCCCGGTTGCGAAGGACGAGAGACTGGGCCGTTCCATAAAGCCCCGCCAAACGCGCACGGGCGTTTCCCAGCCCCACCCCTTCGACCGGGGGCCGGTTTTCAACACCCAAACCTGGACCGTCATCGAGGAGCCGGAGCATCAGTTGGCCCCCCTGACGGCTGGTTTGCAGGCAGACATGGACAGGTTGATTGCGTCGCTCAAGGACATGTTTGACGACGTTCTCCACCAAAGGTTGCAAAAAGAAGCTCGGCACCATGGCGGCAAGCGTCTCCGGATCGATCTTGCGCTCGACCTTCAGCCGGTCCCCAAAGCGCAGTTGCTGGATCTCAAGATAACAATCCAGCGCCTCCAGTTCCTCGCGAAGCGGGATCTCCGCCCGACCGCTGTCCCGCAGGCTCAACCGCAACAGTTCGGAAAGGCTGGCGATCATCTCATCAGCCCTGTCGGGCGCGCTATGCACCAATTCCGACAGCGCATGCAGCGCGTTGAACAGAAAATGAGGGTGCAATTGCGTCCGCAGGTTTTGCAGCCGCGCCTGGGAGAGGAGGACCTCGAGCTCGGCGGTCCGCCGGCCGCGTTCCTGCGCCTGTCGATAAAATGACCAGCCCTGCCACCCTAGCAGGATGATCCAATAGGCGGGAAAATTGAACTGTGCGCGGAAGAGGGCGAAATGGAGCCAGGGAGGAAGAAGATCGGGCCCCATCTCGTCCGGCGGTCCCGGAGGCGGGGGCAAATCCATCATCGGAATACCAGGTCCGCCGGGCGGGTTCGGCGAAGGGAGGTGCATCGAGGCCGTGACCCCATAGGACAAGGCGGGAACGACGAGGGCGCACAGCAACGCGGTCAGCAAATGAACCGATACGCTCAGCGGCCATTTCTGGCGATCCAACGGCACTCGGGCGGCCCATTTCAGGATAAATGGAAACAACAGTGCCCAGGGCAGGACATCGGTCGCGGCAAACGCGAAGGCATGCGCCCAATCGATGAACCCACTGACATAGGCTTGGGTTGCCATCATGAGGCTCAGCAGAAGCCCGCCGGCGACAGCCCATCCCCAAATGCGCAGCCACGACATCATTGTCGGTTCCTAGCACGGATCGTCCCCTCTTGAAACGCTAAAGCTCCCGCCCCTCGCCTGGATCGAACGGCTTGAATCGCCTCAGGCCTGGGAATGTCGCGCGCCACAGCGGTTTCAAAAAATGGCTGGCCGCGAGCGTGAGCGAGTGGACGGACCCTCCGCTCGCCGGCGCCCGCAGCGGCCATCCCTGCGCTGGGAATGATCCCCCAGCGGACTGCAGCCATTCCCGGCCGCCATGGGACACGACAGGCGCCCCGCAACCGGAGGGTCACATTGACGGCGCGGAGGACTCGACTTTGACCGTCTGCCGCCCGGAGTGCAGCGGGAGGACCCGCCCCCCCCAGAGAAAATCGCCGCTCAGGCCCGCGGGCAGGGTAATCTCCCCCTGGATACCGTTCCCGGCGCGGGCCAGCGCGACTTTGATCTCCCCGGCAGGATGCGGCACCGTGCCCTGCACCTGCTTCAGGTATCCCAGGTGCGGCTCGATCCGGACCGTCTTGAAGCCGGGCGAGGCGGGTTCGATTCCGCACACCGTGGCCAGGAATTCGTAGAGCGGCGAGGCGCTCCAGGCGTGGCAGTCGCTGCGGGTCGGATCGGGACGTTCGGCGAAGGTCGTCAGCCCCTCCGCCAGCATTCCGTGCCAGGGCTGGAGCATGGAGACGTAACGGTCGCCAAGCCCCACCTTCTTCATCGCCCGCAGCAGATAGAACCGGAAGTACTGCGTGCACGGAGTCAGCCCCTTCTCCGTGTCAATCCGCCCGGCCAGCGCCCGGGCCTCGTCGCCCGTCACGCAGCCCGACAGAATCGCCAGCACGTTTGCATGCTGGCTGAACGCCTGGTGCGCGGGTGTGTCGGCCAGGAGGCGCCGGGATTCGTCCCAGCACAGCCGCCGGGTCGCCGCGCGCAGGCGCTCCGCGAGGGCGCGCGCACGCACAGCCAGGTCTTCCCGCCCGAACGCATCGTACAGGTCGGCCGCGTGGTCCAGCGACCAGGCGAACTGCAGCGTCACGATCGACGATCCCCCCTGCGACGCGCCGTCGGGCTGGCCGCCGAGACGCCTCTCGTTGTCCCAGGGCCACTGGTCCGGCCAGTCGACAAAGCTCCAGTACGGAAGCCCCCCCAGCATCCCCGTATCCGGATCTATGTGACGCTCGAACCAGTCGAGGACCGTCCCGACCCCCATGAGCCGGGCGCGGACGAACGCCGGATCGTCGCGGTGCATCCAGTAGTCGTGCACCATGTCGATCCAGAAGAGCGAGAAGGTCGTTATGATCTGCGGGCAGCCCGAGGGTACCCGGCTCTGGGTCAGGCCCTCGGAGATCCGCGAGTGGTCGAACAATTCGATCGCGTTGCGCACCAGCCGGTCATCCCCCGCCACATAGAGCGAAATGAGCGCCTGGATCCGCGTGTCGCCGACATACTGAAGCTGCTCGTAGTACGGACAGTCGAAATAGGTCTCCATCGCGCAGAGCCGCGCCGTGCGCCATCCGACCTTCCAGATCTCCGACAGCCGGGGATCGTCGCTCGCGAACGAGCCGTGTTCGCGAAACGGATAGCCGGTGAAGTCGCCGTGAAAATCGCCGATCACCAGCGGCTCCCCGGCGGTCTCGACCGTCATCTCGATGTACCGGTAGGTCCGGAACCACAGGCTGGTGAACGTGCGGCCGCCCCCCCCGTCGGGCAGGA
Source organism: Opitutia bacterium (assembly GCA_003157575.1). Taxonomy (GTDB): domain Bacteria; phylum Verrucomicrobiota; class Verrucomicrobiia; order Opitutales; family Opitutaceae; genus Fen-1467. The sequence continues at coordinate 5,734 of PMKA01000224.1, read as the reverse complement.
AGACGTCGCAGGTGCCAAAGGCCCGCCGCCCGTCGACGTCGTTGCGGTTGCCCTTGGCCCCGGCCGGATCGACCAGCGCCTCGCAATAGACCAGCCGGATCGACGCCCCACGGCCTCCGCTCACCTGCAGCCGGGGATACGCACTCGTCTCAAACGACTGGTCAAACAGCACAACGGCCTTTGTCCGCGCCGGGATGGTCAGCGGCGCCCCTCCGGCGAGAAACGCGGGATCCACAACAACGCCTTCGGACCGCCGCACGGCCGCAAGCCGCTGCGGCACCTCCTCGACCTGCGGGATCGTCCGCGGCACTAGCCACCAGCGGACCTCCGTGCCGACGCCATGCGGAAACCCGCGGTCGATCAGCTCCGGCGTCATCCACGACGCATCGTCAAAGTCCACCTCCTGCCAGCCCCAGGGATAGGCCGCTCCATCCACACGATCGCCCGGCCCGACGACCATGTACTGCTTGTAGGGACCGTCCACGGCCGGCGATGCCGAATAGGCGCCATCCTGGAGCACCCGCCAGCTCTCGCCGGTGTTCACCACCTGCTCGGCCGCAGTGTCGCCCTGGACGATCAGCCCCGTCCTCAGGCTCACCTGTGCCCAGGGCGCAATCACGCCAAAATTCCACACCGTCGCGGCCAGGACATTCTTCCCGGGGCGCAGCCAGGGGGCGATGTCGATCGTCTCGAAGCGCCAGTGGAATTGATCCCCCCGGGCCGGCCCGATTGAAACCGAGGCGCCGTTGACAAACAGCCGGTAGCGGTTGTCCGCCGACACGTGGATGACAAACCTGGCCGGCTTCGCCTCCAGGGCAAATGTCCTCCGGAAGTGGAAGACTCCATATTCATGGGCTGGAGCCGTGGGATGGGCGATCCACGAGGCGGGCCAGACCATCTTCAACAGGTCGGGATTGACCGGGGGGGGCTGATCGTTGGCGGATAGCGAATGCATGGCCAGGAGTAGCAGGGCCGAAACAAGAAAGCGCCGCATGGCACAGACCTGACCCGGCCCGCCTTCGGGGGCAAGCGCAACCAAACTCCCTCGTTCAAGCCTCCCTCCCGCTAAAGTGCGCAGCGCCCCGCGCTCATGGACCAGGAGATTGGCCGTCGCCAAAATTGACCCAGCAGAAACGTCTTAAGCGACCATCCATTATCGTCTAAAAATTAGTCGATTCTCATCCAGCGCCGCGGTAAACTAGCAGGATTCGACCAAGTGCTCCCGCTGGAGGGGAGGAATCCATGAGTCTCTGCAATCGCGCCCTGACGTTTCTCGATTTTGACGGTACTTGTGATCAGGAGCAGGATCTCTGCGCCCGCTATCCTCACCGGTTGATTGATCTCCGCTGGCTGCGACAGACCAACCTCTACTGCTCTCGCGAGGCATTCCAGACCATCTGCAGCTCGCTGCCCCGCCCTCCGGGTGTCACCTTGCTGGGATCGGGAAACTACCACTACGCGGCCCTTGCCCTGATCCAGAGGCTGGAAAGACCGTTCACACTGGTCCTGATTGACCACCACGCCGACTGCGTGGACCTCGACGCGAAGGCGCCCCTCTCGTGCGGTTGCTGGATTTCCCGCGCCTTCCAGACCGTGCCCCGGCTCACCAATGCCGTGATGATAGGCCCGCCCGCCCAAACCGCGGACATCCTGCCGCCCGCCCTGCGCGGACGCGTCTCCATCGTCCCCGACCTGCCCCGGCCGTCCATTGACCGGATCCTGCAGGACATCCGCGAGCCGGACGTCTACCTGAGCATCGACAAGGATGTTCTCGACAGGTCGTTCGTCCGCACAAATTGGGATCAGGGACAACTGGCTCTCGACTGGCTTCTGCCCATCGTGGAGGCCATCCTTCGCAAGCGATGCGTCCGCGGTGTCGACATCTGCGGCGAACTGCCGGCGTCGCCAATGGAACTGCTGGAGCCGGGCATCCAGCAGTCGATCTTCCGGAACGAGGACGCCAACGAGCGGATTCTGGACCTCCTGCTGGGAGCGGCCTGATCCGGTGAACATCAGGAGTGGAGTTTCCGACTCCTGATGTCACCGCCGGCCGACGGCAGATGCAATCCCGGGCCTGGCGCGCCGCGTCCCTCAAAGGGCTTTCCGCGCCTCATCCGGCGCTCAGCGAAAGGTCCACCCGCTTGACGTCCTTCACCGGCCATTTGGTGACGGTCAGGCCCTTGGCGGAACGGTTGCTCACCGGCACGCGGCTGAGGTCAAAGTCGAACTCGCGCACCCGCGCGCGGCTGCGCCCGTCGAGCGCGACGTGCAGCGTCGGAGCGATCTCCTTCTCGCCCTGGTTTACCTCGAAATAGACGACCCGCGAGCCCTCGGATTTCGCGAGCGGATAGAGCTTGTCGCGCGTCACGCCGCCGATCTGGAACTTCTTGGCAAACGCCTTCCCGCTTTCCTTGTCCTGGTAGACCATCGTGTAGAAGGCCTTGTCGCCGTCCTTCGGGATGACCGCGCAGTGGATGATGTTGGGGCCCATGAAGACCTTTTCCCCCACCCGCGCGACCCGCATCGATCCGTCTCCCATGATGCAGAGCACATCGTCGAGGATGGAGCATTCCTGAACAAACTCGTGCTGCCGCCAGTTCAGACCGATGAAGCCTTCCTCGCGGTTGACGTACAGCCGCTGGTTCGCCGACACGACCTCGGCCGCGCTGATCTGCTCGATCTCCTCGTATTCCGTCCGGCGCCTGCACCCCCTGCCGTATTTCTCCTGCAGCGTCTCGAACCATCGGATCGCGCACGCCGTCAGGTTCTTCAGATCGTTCTTCACCTGCTTGACCGCCTCCTCGATCTTCTTGATGGCCTCGTCCGCCTGGAACCGGTTGTAGGCCGAGATGCGTTTGATGCGGATCTCGGTCAGACGGACAATGTCGTCGTCCGTGACCGGCCGCCGCAGCCGCTTCGCGAACGGGCTCAGCCCCTCGCGGATCTCGGCGAGCACGCTCTCCCATGTCTTTGACTTCTCAATACGCCGGTAGATGCGCTCCTCGATGAAGATGCGCTCCAGCGAATCCCAGTGCCATTGCTGCTCCAGCTCGCCGAGCTTGATCTCAAGCTCCTGCTGCAGCAGCGACCGGGTGCGGTCGACGCTTCGCCGGAGGATCTCGCGCACACCGAGAAAGACCGGCTTGTCGTTGTCGATCACGCAAGCCGCCGGGGAGATCGCAACCTGACAGTCCGTGAACACATAGAGCTGCTGGATGAGCTGCTCGGGATCGCTTCCCTGCGGAAGATGGACAAGGATCTCCACCTTCTCGGCGGTGTTGTCGTCGACATGCTTGATCTTGATCCGGCCCTTCGCGTTGGCCGCGAGGATGGACTCGATCAACGACGTCGTGTTCGTGCCGAACGGGATCTCGGTGATCGCGAGCAGGTATTTGCTGCGCGCCTCGATGCGGGCGCGGACCTTCACCTTTCCTCCGCGCTCGCCGTCGTTGTACTCGGAAAAGTCGGCGATGCCGCCCGTGGGAAAATCGGGGACGATGCGGAACGATTTCCCCTGCAGGTGATTGATGGCCGCCCGGCAGAGGTCGTTGAAATTGTGCGGAAGTATCTTCGTCGCAAGGCCCACGGCGATGCCCTCGGCGCCTTCCGCCAGCACGAGCGGGAACTTGACGGGCAGCGTCACCGGTTCCTTCGCGCGGCCGTCGTAGCTGAGCTGCCAGACCGTGGTCTTGGGATTGAACACCACCTCCCGGGCGAACGGGGTGAGGCGCGCCTCGATATAGCGCGGCGCGGCCGCGCCGTCGCCGGTGAGCACGTTGCCAAAATTGCCCTGGGGCTCGATCAGCAGGCGGCGCTGCGCCATTCCCACGAGCGCAGCCCCGATCGAGGCGTCACCGTGCGGATGGAACCGCATGGTCGCCCCGACCACGTTCGCCACCTTGTGGAAACGCCCGTCATCCATCTCCCACAAGGTCTGGAGAATCCGGCGCTGGACGGGCTTCAGACCGTCGTCAATGTGCGGGACGGCGCGGTCGAGGATCACGTAGCTGGCATAATCGAGGAACCACGTGCGGTAACTCTGCGCAAGCGGCGACTCCATCGGATCTCCGCCCTTCGCATTGGGGTTGTCGGCCGACGGCGCCTGCTCGGCCGGCGCCGGGGACGCGGCCGGACTAGGCACGGCCTCCGCCTCCCGCTTTCCGACCGGCGGCGGCGCCTCCCCCGCTGCCGGGGTGGCGAGATTCAGCTCGATCTGCTTTGTGTCCTTTTTTCGTCTGGCCATGGATGAAAGAGCTAGGGTTGCCTGAGGATGCGCAGGGCCGCATCGAGATCGGGATCGCGGCCCGCCCGCAGATCCTCCAGCGTGACCACAGGCGGCTCGACATCCGGCGTCACACCGCCGCCCTCCAGCCGCCTTCCCTGCGCCGTTCGCAAGTCGCCTTCACTGCACTCAAGCATGCCTCCGCCCGGCAGCGAGTGCAACCGTGCGGAAAGCACATACCCGGCCGTCTTGTGTCCGATGACGGCGCCGCGGCGCTTCTCCTGCATCGTGGCCGCGAATATCTCCGCCGCGCTCGCCGACAGGTGATCGACCAGGACCGCGACCCTGCCATGGAAGTGGGCGGAGCCAAACATCACGGGCTTCAAGTCGCGGCGACGGCCGGACCGGCCGGTCCACGCTCCATAGGGGAACTTGCTGTCAAAAAACTCCCCCACGACGAAATCCAGCGCGAACACCGTGCCGCCCGGGTTGTGCCGAAGGTCGATCACGACGGCAGGGGCCGTCCGATGCTCCTTCAGCTGCCGCCTCAGCCAGCGCATCGCCGCCCAGTCGAATTCGTCAAAACGCAGATAGACCACGCCTCCGGCGAGCGTGCGCGCTTCCTCGCGCGCGGTCGAGACAGGGCAGGCCCTGAGCGTGAGCGCGACCTTCCGGCCATCCTTGTCGAGAAACTCCCAGCGGACCGCCTCGCCGCCGTGCATCGACGGCAGATCAAGCGGGTCGCCAAGCAACTGGCCGTTGCGTGAAAGCACGATCCAGCCCGGTTGCACGCCCGCAGCCCCGGCCGCCCCCCCCGGCATCACCTCCTCAACAACCCATCTCCCGTCGATCCGCAGGAACCGGAAACCCGTCACCACAACCTGCTGCGCACGGTAGTTGCGCGCCTCCGACGGCATCAACGCGCCGGTGTGCCCGTCCGCCAGCAGCTTGAGCATCGCGTTGATTTCCTTGTAAAGGGCCGCGTCGTCACCGGCTGCGGCGGCCCTCGGCCCGTAGGTCACGGCGGCGGCCCGCCAGTCGACCCCGCGCAGCTGCGGGTCATAGTAGCGGCGGTTCACGGTGTCCCAAGCCGCGTCAAAAACGCGGAGGTTGCGCTCCTCCCGCAGCACCTGGCCCGGCGTGAGGCCGACCGGCGAAACGCGCGGTGCGGGCGAGACCGGCGTGACGCATCCGGTGAGAAGCACGAGCGCCGCCAAGGCCAGCGCTGCGACGCCGGCGGGGATCGGGAGCCGCGCCGCCCCCGCCGCGAATTGGAGTGTGTAACGCGACGAGGGCGTCGCGTCCCCACAAAATCGTCGTACGAAGGTCACGCCCCATTCTTCCCAACCATCTATTCGCTGCACTGGATTCACTGGCGGATGTTGCGGCGACACATTCGCTCAGGTCTCCACAAGGTCCTTCTCGACCTTCAGGTGACCGATGATGAACTCCTGCCGCTCCGGCGTGTTCTTCCCCATGAAGAACGAGAGCAGCTCGTCGCTGTTGTGCAGG
>PMKA01000063.1 GCA_003157575.1 Opitutia bacterium | reverse complement strand
AGTCGGTACTGCCGATGTCGGCCTTGAGTACGCTGGGCGCTTGCGTAACCGTCTCGCCGTCGGCCGCCCCGGCAGACCTTTGACGTTCGGCATAAATGAAGGCGCTTCGCCAAGTTCTCCCGGTTGCTCTGTTGGCGACGGGGCTGTCGGCTTGCTCGACGCCCGCAAATGAGCGGCCTCCGCCGATTGATCCGGCTCATGCGGAGAGCTACATACCGAAGACCAGAATCCCAGCAAAACAGAATGCGATCTCCGTTATCCCGCTGGCGGTCGCCCGCGCCAAGAAAAAGAAGATTGATCTATCCGAATACGAGGCGCCGGTCACTGGCGACCCCATAGTCCTCCTTGGTCGGGTCACATGGACGGTTCACTTCCGTGGGAAAGGCATCCCGATGCCAGACGGGAGCCGAGTCCACCCAATAGGCGATCATTTCTCCGTTTCAATCGATGACGAGACCGGGTATGCTGAGCTTATGGGTGGTCTTTGATTTAGCTGAGCCTTCACGAGAAATGAAGATGCGGAGCGAGATGAATTTGCCGAACAAGCGGTCGCTGCGAATGGCCTTGGCTGGCATGCCGACTGCGAAGCAGCCGGCATGCCAGCCGGCGGCACATCGCAGGTCCTGAGCGTTAGGCACTATGAAGAAAATCGCCATCGAGTATCGCGTCGCGGTTGGCATGTCGGCGATCGCGTGTTTGGTCGCAACGCTCCTGTGGCTCGACGGGCACTCCTATTTCGGCTTTGGTTACTATGTCGGAGATAAAGTATACAAAATCGGCTCACCCATTACGGCGGTCGCGATGTCCTGGTACGTCGAGCATCACGGAATCCTCAAGCAAGAAGATGATTATTGGGCGATTCCGGCGATGAATCTACTTTTCACCAGCCAGATGCTGATCTGGGCGTCGCTCATCTACGGAGTGCGGCGCCTGATCACCAAACAAAAGCATGAACAGCCTGCCTAACCCAGAAGGTCGTGTGCCGNNACACAACCCTTGTTGAACGAGCCCTGGCGCGGACTGGTGCGTCTTATGCGTTTTGTTTTTTGGCCGCTGGTTCGGCGATCGGCGTGGCAGCGGGAATGTTGGCGGGTGGTTCCGGTGCCGGAGCCCTTAAACGATCGGTTTTGGCGGTGCTGCCGGGTCTCAATCTGGCTTGGATTGTCCTGGGTCGGTGGTTTGGGGTGTGGCGGTGGGGGCTCGCGGAAAAGCGGTGGCTGGCGGTCGGTGGCGGGAGCGATCGCGGACGTAGCGGACGTGGACATGCGGTGAACGCCGGCATCATGGCGGAGCGCGGGCCTGGGGTTTGATCCGGTCGATGACGACCAGGGCGAAGGCCTGGCAGTGTGGACAGCGCAGATGCCATTGCGGTGGCTCGTCGGATGAACAGGCAGGTGCCGTTCTGCTTGATCGAGTCGACCTCCAGGGCCAGGCCTTCCGAGAGCCGCAGGCCGCAGCCGTAGACCAGGCGCAGAAACGTCCGGAAACGCGGCAGCCGCACGACGGCGAAGAGCCGGGCCACCTCCTCGCGGGTCAGCACCACCGGCAGCCGGTGGTGGTCCGCGCAGCGCACCAGGTCGAACAGCTTCCAGTCGCGGCCCAGCACGGTGTGGTACAAAAACCGCAGGGCCGCGCAGGCCGCCCGCATCGAGCTGGGCGCGTAGTTCAGCCCGCTCTTGCAGTAGAGCAGGTGGGCGCGCACCGCCGCCTCGTCCAGCCCGGCCGGGTCGCGCCCCGCGCGCTCGGCGAGCTTGCGCAGGCAGGGATATTCGGGAATAGGGGAATCGTTGGGATTGAGCATAGGCCCTGCAGCCTTGCCTCCGACGCCGCCCGCCTCCAAACTTCACCATGATCGCATCCACCCCATGGCCAGTATCCACTCCGCCGCGACAGCGGCTTCGTTCATATTTCGGAATGGCAGAAACCCACGGGAGAAAGATCGTGGAATCGGCGGCAATGTTCCAGCCGGTAACACTGGCCCCTGGAGAATCAACCGAATTGGAGATTCAGAGAGAATATCCGACCGTGAAGATCCAGTCCTTCGGGACACCGCTGCGAAAACCTTCTGAGCTGGAGATTGAGGAAGCTGTTTTCCAGACTGCGAAAGAGGATGCTGTGATCCGCGATTACGTTTCGTTTTCGGTGACAACGGAACTTGCGGCTCATAACGGTTGGTGGAGTGGCAAGCTACTGGTACCAATTTCAGAAGAGGAAAAAGGCCCCAACCCGCCGCCGCGAACACCGGTCAGCGGCACGCCGGCTGCTGCCTCCTCCGCTGAAGCCGCGGAGGCCGGGGGTGCACCCGTCGCGCCGACACTCAGCGCCGCAGGCCGGTAGCGTCAGGCGAAAAGGAGGAAAACATGAAATGGATTAGCAGGCTGCGTTGTGGTAAATCTGACAGAATTGGCGTTGGTGATAGGAAGACCCCGAAGGAAGAAATCAATATCCAGTCGAGTCCATCCACAACTGAAGAAGACACGCCAGCTCGTTGCTGCAGGATTTGTGGGGGCACATCGGGCCTATACAGCGGTGATGATATCTGTAGCTCGTGTGATGTCTCGTATTATTCATGACTTTTTCCGACCATGGATCACGATGCTGAAGGCTGTTGAGGGCACGTTGCTTTTGATTCCCCTCGCGCACATGGAGCTTGTTCTCGCCCAGGAAGGCGCGAGTTGGATGTTCGCGAGCGCGCCGCTGATTACTTGTCTTGCGGCCGTGGGCTTTTCCGCGTGAACGAATTGAAAAGACGGATTTGCCCAACCCAGGCGCTCGCACTGGTCGGCAATGACGTGGGTAGGGGCGCCTTCGGATCGGCGCGGCGGGGATACGGAGACCGCGCCGCCGGTCGTTCGGGGGCGGTTTGCGAACGGGTGGACGGGATTCGACCTGACAGCCGGCGCAAGCTCAGTCGAGTCCGCACCAGTAATGGCGGATGAAGCGCACGAGCAGATCACGATGCTCGGAGCGATAGGAGGCGTAATCTTGTGCGAGCTCCTGATCCGCCCGCTCAAGCAGCGCGTAGGGCTCAAGCAGCCCGTCCCGTTCAAGCTCTGCAAGCGTGTTCAGGGCCGGCTGCCACCTGGCGGCCTCCTCTGGCTTTGTCGTGTCGTTCTTGGCCGCAGCGATTTCCCCGGCCATCTGGTTCATGGCGCGGAGGCCCGCGACCTCCTCCGGCAGCGAGCGCCGGGGTTTCGTTTCCTTTGGAAAGAGCCTGCCAAAATCCTCAGTGCGCACTTTTGCGCATACCGTGGCATAACAGAGTTCCAGCACGGCGCCGAAGGAACCGTCGTCCTTGCCGATTTGGATATCCACCTTCCCGTCCTTGTACGCCACGCGGGCGGACGGCAGATTCATCGGTCGTGCGCGTTGGGGCGGTCCGAGGCTTTCCCGGAACTGCCGGAAACGTTCGCGCGGAAGCCGGTTGTAAGGCTCGGCCACGACGGCCTGGATAAATTGATCCGTCGCCTCAGTAAATTTCCCCTTTCTGGCCAGCGCGTCGGCCCAGTAGCGATGGGCTGTCTCAATGTCGGGGTTGATCGCAACGGCGCGTGCAAACCATTCGTTCGCCAGGTCGAAATCCCTGGCCGCAAAATAGGCGTCTCCGCAGAAAAGGGCCGCACTGTAATTTTTCGGGTCCAGTCCCAGCGCCTGTTTGTGCAACGCCGCCGCCCTTGCGTAATCGCCGCGGCCAAAGGCCTTTTCTGCGTCGGACATAATCGCGGAGACCGCCTGATCGGTCGAGAGCGGGGGCTTCGACACCGGCGAGCCGTCGGCCGGAATGGCTTCGAGAAGCCCGAACATGAGCGGGTCGGAAGCGCCCAGTTTCCGGGCTGCAAGCAGCTGGGTGCGGGCCTGCAGGCGCAGCGCACGGGCCTTCCCCGCGTCGTCGGCGTTCTCCGCCTGGCCGCTCAGGCTGAATCCGTAGAAAAGAGGCCCGTCGGCGTCCGTCGGGTGTTCGACGATGTAGCGTTCGAAGAGGCGGTTGGATGCCGGGTAATCCCGCAGATGCTCCAGACGTCGCGCTTCGTCGAGGCTTGCGGGTTTTTCCGCAGCCGGGTTTGCCACAATGGGCGACAGGCGGTCCGGCAGGGGCGCCGGGGTGGAGACATCAGTGCAGCCGGAGAGGGCGAGAATAACCCCGCCGGCCATGAGGGAGAGGGTTCGCTTCATGGGGAATAAGACCGGGCCGGACCCGATCCGGCGAGGAGTTGGCGAGAAGATCCGGAGTCGCGGTGTTTCGCAATCCCGATGTTTTGGACCCGGAACTTTGCGTTCTCCGGATAGGCCGGAGCGGGGGATGCCTCCCGAGGTCCTGCCCAAGAGCGAACTGCCCGGCCGTTGGCAGGACCATCGGCCGATCTCCGCGATCAATGCCCCGTCACATTCTCAAAGGTGATGGGATCGGCGTCCTTGATCTGGAAATCGTGCTTCGCGTTCAGTTGCACGTCGCGGAACGTGATCCGGGCGATGGGGCTGTCGGGCAGGCCGACGATCTTGCCGGCATTGGTTGAATTAGTGATGACCACCCGCTCGATGAGAATGTCCCGAATCGAAGGCACCTTGCCCGGATCGCCACGGAAATCCGGCCGGTTGTCATCCATGTAGTCGAGCTGGAACACGATGGCGTTGGTGACATCGGTCATCCTGATGTCGGAATAGCGGATGTGTTCGACCGGGCCGCCCGCACCGCGCATCGACTTGATCCGGATGCCGTTGTCCGTGCCCGTCAGGGTGCAGCGGCGCACGAGCATGTTGCGGACGCCCGACACGGTGGAGGAGCCGATTGAAATACCGTGGCCGTGCCGAATCGTGCAGTCTTCGATCAGCACGTTGGTGGCGCCCGTCTTTATGACGATGTCGTCATCCCCGGTGTCGATGTCGCAGTCGCGAATCAGTGCGTTGGTGACCGGTCCGGGATCGATCGCGTCGGTGTTCGGCGCGTTGAAGGGAGCGCGGACCTTTATGCGCTCGATGACCAGATCCGTGACGTCGCGGGGCACGAGATGGAACATCGGAGAATTGGTCAGCGTGATGTCGGCGATGTGCAGACGCTTGCAGCCGTTGATCGCAACGAGGTGAGAACGGTGGTAAACGAGACGTCCGGGATGCGCTCGCGCAGCCCGTTCGGACCAAGCCCACCAAAGGGAGCCGTTGCCATCGATCACCCCGGAACCGGTGATGGCAACATCGTGGAGGTGTTTCCCGGTAATCAAGGGCTGGGGCCACTTGACCGTCTCCTTCACTTCCTCCTGGGAATGCAGGCTCGCTGGATCAGGCATGCCATAG
>PMKA01000261.1 GCA_003157575.1 Opitutia bacterium | reverse complement strand
GCACCGGTGCACGATCAAAATCACCGCTGAAGCTCATCGGGCCAGGAAGCGGATCTTTTGCTCGGCGTCCAGAGGGCACGCTGTCAGTAGCGCAACCCGAAAAGAATGCTAGTGTTGTGAGGGCGATAGCGATTGTGATATATCGGTGCATAAAGTATTTTTGCCGAACGTCTAGAGGTGACTCGNNGCCGAAGTGCCAGCGGAGGCCGTCAAGTCCGCCGACTTGTTCGGCAAGAATGCTGTTCGTTCTTCCGTCAATTTCCGCCAAAGAATGAGACTCACAACGGAATAGACGAGGCCGCCGGCGATGTACGAGGCGCTCAAGAGCAGGGACTTCCCGTCAAAAACATGAATGAATGTGGCGAACCCAAGAAATGCGAGGTAGGGAACCACATACCATCGTCCGATAAGCGGTCGCCATAGGAAGACGATGATGAGAACCAAACCGATCGCAGACAGCAAATGCCCATGGAGCAAATATCGACCCGCGTCCGCCAAATGGATCGCCATCCAACTGAGACGAGCGATCTGAAGCAGGAGGAGAATAGCCGCCACGTACATTATAACGGGTCGCTTCATATTATGCCGAACGCTGTTTAGGCTTGGTGTAGTTTACGGACGAAACTGGTTGCGACAAGGGCGCCAAAGAGTTGCGGATTTGCAGGCGCAAGAAACGTCGCGGCAGATCTCGAATTTCGAAGGGGCGGGATAGGCTGCCTGGAGTTAACGAGTAAATTCTGCTGTCCGGCGGAAAACAAAGCACTGCGCGTTTCACGGGGCAATATCTTTGTGGGGAGTCATGGCGCGGCCAAAACCGCGATTCCGGATTTCGATTGAGAAGGGCGCGGAGGCAAAATACCGGGAACCCGGGTATTGAGGGCGCAGCGAGACGGGAGGATCTGCGACACCGCAGGCGGCGTCCTCCAGCGACAATGGCAGCGGTGCAATCTTGACGTGCGGGGCCGCGGGCGGGCATGTTGCTCCGATGCAGGAGGGCGGAACCGCTTCGAAAAGAGGATTGTTGCTCAAGGCCGGCGTGGCTGCCGCTGTCGTGCTTGTTGCGGGTGTTCTTTTGCTGAAAGGGGTCGATCTGCGCGCGCGGAGCGAGCAGGCGATCGACGTCATCCGCGATGCGGGGCCGTGGGTGTTTTTCGGTGCGATGGCCTTGCTTCCCTTGGTTGGCGCGCCGTTGATGGCGTTCACACTCACGGCCGGAACGGCCTTTGCCGGCCGGATGACAATGGGCGGCGTGCTTGTGACCACCCTCGCGGCCATCGGCGTCAACCTCGCCTTGACCTACTGGCTGGCGCGCCGGGCGCTCCGGCCGTTGCTGGAGAGACTGCTCAAGCGTTTTGGCTATGCCGTGCCGCGTGTGACCGCCGACAACGCACTGTCGATCGCTCTGGTCGTGCGATTGACGCCGGGGCCGCCCTTCTTCCTTCAGAGCTATCTCCTCGGCGTCGCGGAGGTGCCGTTCCGGCTCTACATGCTCGTCTCCTGGCTCTGTGTGCTGCCGTGGGCGGCCGGCGCGGTGGTGTTGGGCCGCGGCCTGTTTGACGGCAATTTCAAGGTCGTTGCAATGGGCCTCGGTTTGATCGTCGCGGCAACGGCCGTGGTGCATCTCGTCCGGCGGAGGCTGGCGAAACGTGAAGACTGATTTCGAGTCGGGCGACGCGCCGGGCCGCGTGGAGTCGGTCAGCGAATTCACGCGCCGGGTGAAGACGGTGCTTGAGGAAGGCGTGCGGCCCGGCTGGGTGCGCGGCGAGGTGTCGAATCTCCGGGCGCAGGCGAGCGGCCACGTCTACTTCTCGCTGAAGGATTCCGGGGCGCAGCTGGCGTGCGTGCTGTTCCGGGGCGACGCGCTGCGGCAGTCGGTGGCGCTGCGCGACGGTTTGCAGCTGCTGGCCTACGGCGAGGTGAGCGTTTACGAGCAGCGCGGACAGTACCAGCTGATTGTCCGCCTGGTGGTGGAGGACGGGCAGGGGCGCCTCCAGCAGGAGTTTGAGCGTCTGAAGCGGCGCCTGGCGGACGAAGGCCTGTTCGACGCCGCGCGCAAGGTCGCAATCCCCCCGATGCCGGACACGATCGGTTTCATCACCTCGCCGACGGGGGCGGCCGTGCACGATTTCATCCGCATCCTCCTGCGCCGCGGCTGGCGGGGCCGACTTGTGGTCCTTCCGGCAAAGGTCCAGGGCGAGGGCGCGGCGGCCGAGATGATCGGGATGCTTGGTCAGGCCGCAGCCCTGGGCGTGTTTGATCTCCTGGTGATAGGCCGGGGCGGCGGGAGCCTGGAGGATCTTTGGGCCTTCAACGAGGAGCCGCTGGTCCGCGCTGTGGCCGCCTGTCCGGTGCCGATCATATCCGCCGTCGGACACGAGATCGATTTTACGCTGTGCGATTTTGCGGCGGATGTCCGGGCGGAGACGCCGAGCGCCGCGGCGGAGTTGATTTCCAGCAGTTTTGTCTCGGGCGGCGAGCGGACGGCACGGGCCGCCGAGACGATGGCCGGCTTCATCGAAGCGGCGTTTGAGCGCAGCGCCGAGCGCCTGGACCACGCCCGCAGCCGGCTGCGTCTTCTGTCGCCGCGCGGCCTGATTGAACAGAATCAGCTTCGGCTCGATGATCTTTCCAATCGCTCACTCGCGGCGGTGCGCTCCGGGCTGCAGCGGAAACGGCAGGATCTCACCGCGGTGGCGGGACGCTACCGCGGATGTTCGCCCGAACCGCGGATCAGCCTCGAATCCCACCGGCTGCTGGCGCTGTGGAAACGGCTTCAGGCCGCGAGCCCCGCCTCCATGCTCAACCGCGGTTTCGCGATCGTGAGGGACGAAAAGGGACAGCCGGTTCAGCGCCGGGCGTCGGTGAAGGCCGGACAACGGCTGACCAACGAGTTCGCCGACGGGAGCGTTGCGGTTCGTGCGGAGTGATCTTCCCGCGGGGGCTGCGACAGCAGCCTGGCGGACCGACAGATCCATCATCGCTTTTGCGCCACGATGAAGAACTGTTTCCCGAAAATCTTCCAGGCCATCGGGAGGCGCAGATAGGCGCTCACAAGAGCCATCGGATATTCCGGCCCGTTGATTGTCGTATAGGGAAGGAAGCGATCGACGCATTGCACCACCCGGTAGCCATTCGTCTCCAGCGCTTCGCACAAGGAGAGCTCCGTCAGGCAAAGGAAATGATCCCAGAAATCCCAATATGCCCCCTGGACGAACTTGATATTCGGTCCAAGAGCCATGAGTCGTCCTCCCGGTTTCAAACACCGACGGACCTCGAACAGGACGGCCTTGAGCGCCCCTTTGTCGGGAAGGTGCTCAAAAAAGTTGCTGGTAAAAACGACATCGACGCTCTCCGACAGTATGGGCCATGGCTTCGTGCCGTCGTGAAAATGAAAGGAGACGTCCTTATCGAGCATTTCTTCCGACCGGGGATTGAGGTCGATCCCGATCTTCTTCCGGCATTTCACCGAGTTGATGAACTCGCCGTATCCGCACGCGAGATCGACGACACAATCGTCCCTGCCGATATAGCGGCCGAAATATCCGCGCACCAAGGTTTGCCACAATCGCCGGCGGTAGGCGTTCCGATCCGGCTCAAACCGGCGTTCGTAGATCGATCGGAGCTCGAACGGATCCTTGATTTCAATGTTCATCAAAGCGCGATGTTGGCCGGACGAAGGGGATTCGATGTAAAAAGGCGCGCGGACCCTGCGAACTGTCAACATGAAAGGCCTGGTGGAGGCCTGGCGCCAGGAGGCAATTGCGGTCAACGCGGGTATTGCGACTTTGAATTCGACCCACATGCTGCCGTCGTGAAGGGTTATACACCCGTGCGGTGTTATGGTCGCCGCACGTCTTCAACATGAAAACACTCACCGCATTGGCGCTTTGCGGCGGATTATTGATCCCCGGCACCGCCCTATCTCAGTTGGGCCCCGTGGTCCCTGAATGGCAGTCTGTGAGGATCATACAGACGGTCGACCCGGTCTTTCCGATTCAGCTGAGCCAGCTTGGCGTGATCCGGGGCGAGGCACAAGTGGCCGTCAATACGGATGCCGATGGGAAACTTGTTGATTGGATGGTAGTAGCGTACTCCCACAAGAAACTCGCCGACGAGGCGGTGAATGCGATCAAACAGTGGAAGTTCGTGCCTGCTCGGTTGCGTGGAGAGGCTGTCGGCACGACGATCGAAATCTATTTCCATTTCGCGGTCACGGGAGTCGTGGTGTCCACCACGAGACTTGATTTGCTGGCGAGGGACACGATTTTCGACCTGAATCCCGAAGCCCACGAGCCATGTTCACTTCGAGATCTGGACCGAATTCCCATCCCCATCACGACCATCGCGCCACAATATACGGCCAAACTGGCCAACAAGGGTGTGAAGGGCAGGGTTACTGTCGACTTCTTCATTGATGAGACAGGCGCCACCAGGATGCCATCCGTATCGTCCCATGACAACGCTGAGCTGACGGCGTTGTCGCTCCAGGCATTGCGGCAATGGAAATTCGAGCCGCCGACCCGCAATGGGAACCCGGTCCTGGTCAGGGCAAGCCAGATGTTCAGTTTTGGCGAGGGCAAATAGCCAGGAGGTCTGGGCTCCTCGCCGCCGGGAAAGTTCACGGAGAGTATTCGGCCCAGCTCGTGCTCGTTTCCGTGACGCGGACCCGCTTGATTCGCACGCCGGGCTGCAACGCGGGCCGTGTGGCCGGGTTCAGCGCCGCCTCTGCGAGCCGGCGCTTGAGCTCCTCGAATATTGCGCGGGCCATGACCTCGCTGGTGGGATCGGTCTTTTCGAACGGGATCACCCGGTCGCCGTAGGTCGCCCGAAAAAACGTGAACTGGGGATCGTCGGTGTTGATCAACAGCGCATGATCCCACGCTTCGAGAAGAGCCGTGAGCGCCTTCTTGATCGTGCTGAAATCGCACACCATGCCGCTGGCATCGAGCTCATCGGCCTCCATGACAATCTCCACCTTTCTGCTGTGACCGTGGGGGAAACGGCATTTTCCCGGATGCTTCGACAGCATGTGCCCGGTCTCGATTTCAAAGGTCTTGCAGATGCGGAAGGGCATAAACGGTGGCGAGTGCCGCAAAAATCCGGCAGAAGCGCAAGCATCAGTCACACGGTTTTCGAGAACCGGCGCGGTCCTTTCCCCAGATAGGCGTCGAAACGCATGGCGATGATGCGGATGAGCAGCGCGCCGACGCCGGTGACGACAAATCCGCTCTGTGTGCGACGCAACAGGCCGTCGGCCTCAAGATCGGCCAGGGATTCGAGCTCCCGGGCGAACCTGCCTGGAAAATCCACGCCGAGCCGGCGCGAGAGATCTGCATAATCGATCCGCCGGTCGCACATTATCCGCATGATGACCTGGCGGCGGATGCGGTCCTCTTCGCTCAGGACGAGGCCGCGCTCAAGCGGCAGGCGGGCCGAATCCAACGCAGCCTGGTAGTCTGCCAGCCCCTTCAGATTCTGCCTGTAGGAATCCCCGGTCTGCGATATCGACGACATGCCGAACCCGTAGATCGAAGCTCCCGCATGGGTGCTGTAACCCTGGAAATTGCGTTGCAGCGTGCCCTCGCGCTGTGCGACGGCCAGTTCATCATCAACCCGGGCAAAATGGTCCATGCCGATGTACACCATCCCCGCAGAGGTCAGCTTTTTAACGGCGGCCGCCAGCATCTTCAATTTCTCCTCGGTGGAGGGGAGGTTTGCCTGCTTGTCGAAGATGCGCTGCGACGGCTTGAGCCACGGGACGTGGGCGTAGCTGAAGACCGCCATGCGATCGGGCTTCAACGTCAGCACGTCGTCGATCGTGCGCGAGAACGAGTCCGCGGTCTGGCGCGGCAGGCCGAA
>PMKA01000423.1 GCA_003157575.1 Opitutia bacterium | reverse complement strand
CGTCGGCTTCAGCTCCTACCTGCTCATCGGGCACTGGTACGAACGCCAGTCCGCCTCGGACGCCGCGAAGAAGGCATTCATCGTCAATCGCGTCGGCGATTTCGGATTCCTGCTCGGGATTGTGATGTGCTACTGGCTGAATCACACAGTCAATCTGACCGAATTGGCAAGCCACGCCGGGGCAAACACGCTGGTCTTCAGCCGCGCGATTCCGCTGCTGCTTTTCTGCGGCGCGGTCGGCAAATCGGCGCAGATGCCGCTGCAGGTGTGGCTGCCTGACGCGATGGAAGGTCCGACGCCGGTCTCCGCGCTGATCCATGCCGCTACGATGGTGGCTGCCGGTATCTACATGCTCTGCCGCATCCAGGTGCTCATGGTGCCGTTCGCGCTCAACGTCATCGTGGGAGTCGGAACCGCAACTGCACTTTATGCCGCGGTCTGCGCGGTCGTGCAGAGCGACATCAAGAAGGTGCTGGCCTACTCAACGCTTTCGCAGCTCGGCTATATGGTCGCGGCATTCGGGTTGGGAAGTGCAGCGGGAATTCTGAGCCCCGGGACGGCGGCGCTTCCGATAGGCGCTGGCGCTGCCGCCGCGATGTTCCACCTGACGACGCACGCGTTCTTCAAGGCGCTGCTTTTCCTCGGTGCCGGTTCGATCATCCACGCCTGCCACCACGAACAGGACATCTTCAAGATGGGCGGGCTGGCGAAGAAGATGCCGTGGACCTTCGCCGCGTTTACGGTCGGCGTTTTCGCAATCGTCGGGATGCCGTTCTTCGCCGGATTCTTCTCCAAGGACGCCATTCTCTACCTCGCACGCCAGAACAACATCCTGGTTTTCTGGGTGCTGGTTTTCACCGCGGTGCTGACAGCGGTTTACATGACGCGACTCTGGCGCATCACCTTCTTTGGCGAAGCCCGCTCGGAATCCGCCGCGCACGCGCATGAATCCCGCGGGGTCATGGTGATCCCGCTTGTCGTGCTTGCAGTCGGCGCGGCGCTCAGCGGCTACCTGTTCTTCTTCGACCACCTCATGGGCGGCGCATTCAAGGGCGTTCTTTCGTTCGTGCCCGACCCGGAGGGTCCGGCCCACTGGATGATGATCGCCGTGGGCACGGGGGCGATGTTCGTGGGAGCGAGCTTTGCGCTGGGCTACTACCGCCCCGCGGCGGTCGACCGATTGCAGGCGAGCGTGCCGGTGGTGTTCAGCGGGCTGACGTTCCTGACGAAGGTCTTCGACCGCGTGTACGGCTACTACGTCGCGAAGGTGCAGCAGCGGCTTGCCATCCTGCTCGATGTGATCGACCAGGTCCTGTTCGCCGGCTGGGTCGTCCGCGGCGGCGCAGCAGCCGTGGGCTACCTCGGCATGGGGGCGCGCCTGCTCTTCACCGGCAAGCTGTATGTCTACGCTTTCTGGATTCTGATCGGCGTTGCGGCCCTGTGGTGTTTTGCCGCCGGCATTTTCTGAGACCATCGTGAACGACCCAAATTCCCAGCTCCTGATCCTCGCCATCGCGGCGCCGCTGGTCGCGGCCCTGGTGATCGCGCTCGGACTCTCCGACCGGCCGGCCCGGGTTGTCGCGGGGGTGGCGTTCGCCATTCCAGCCGGCGTTGCGCTCTGGCTGTGGAGCCGGTTCCCGGCCTATGACGCGATTCCCGCGGGGCACATGGGCTTCGCGTTCTACAGCCTCCACGCCCTCGGCCTGGAGAAGATGGGGATTCATCTGACGCTCGGCCTCAACGGCATTTCGCTGCCGCTCTTCGTTCTCGCGGGCGTCGTGGGACTCGCTGCGGGCCTTTACGCACTCCAGTCCGGCGCGGAGCGACTCAGGATCTACCTGTTGCTCCTTCTTGTCATGCAGGGCGGCTTGATGGGGGCGTTCGCATCCATCGACATCTTCTTCTTCTATTTCTTTCATGAGCTCGCCCTCATCCCGACCTTCATCATGGTCGGCATCTGGGGCACCCGAAGCGAGAGCGAGAACCGGTATGCGGCGATGAAGATGGCGGTTTACCTTACAGCCGGGGCGATGCTTTCGCTGATAGGGCTGATCGCGATCTATCAGAAGAGCGGGATCGAGAGTTTCGATTTGATCAATCTCCGCACGGCGCTCGCGCGGTCGCCGATGTCAGTGGGCGTCCAGAAGAACATTTTTGGCCTGCTGATATTCGGGTTCGGCATTCTGGTCTCGTTGTGGCCGTTCCACACGTGGGCGCCGCTGGGCTACGGCGCCGCGCCGAGTTCGACCGCGATGCTCCACGCTGGCGTGCTTAAGAAGTTCGGCCTGTACGGGCTCATCCAGATTGCGCTTCCGCTGCTGCCGGCCGGAGGAACGTCGCCGGTAGTCATCCCGCTGTTCGGGGGGGTCCATACGACCTGGACGGGGCTGCTGGCGTGCCTGGCCCTGGGCAATGTGCTGGTGATCGGCCTTGTCACCATGGCCCAGCGTGACCTCAAGCAGATGATCGGATTCAGCTCGGTCATGCACATGGGCTACGCTTTCCTTGGGCTCGCAACACTTTCCGTTGTCGGGGCAGGTGGCGTTGTGATGCTGATGGTCGGCCACGGACTTTCGGTCGCCCTTTTGTTCCTGCTGGCGACCAGCATCCATCACCGGACCCAGACGTTCGAGCTGTCAGAAATGGGCGGGCTCGCGCAGAAGGCGCCCGTTCTCGCCGCGCTGTTCACGGCCGCGACGCTCGCGAGCATCGGCCTGCCGGGCTTTGCTAACTTCTGGGGCGAATTCACGATCTTCGTCTCGCTCTGGGGTTTTTCGCCCTGGGTGACGGCTCTGGCGGTGACCGGCATCGTCATCTCTGCGGTTTACGGTTTGCGCGCGGTGGCGAAGGTGTTCTTCGGGCAGCCCACGCCCGAGTTCGCGAAGGTCGCCGCAGCCCGGCCGCCGGCCGACCTGGGCTTGGGCGAACGCCTCCCGGCCCTGATCCTGCTCGCCGTGCTGCTGCTGGTCGGCTTCTGGCCGCGCTCCCTTTCCGATCCGGTGAACCAGGCGCTCCGGCATTCCCTTTCTCACAGCGAATCCGCGCCCGTTGAGACGATCCTTGCCAGGTAATCCACCCATGCCCGCCGCTGTCACGCTTTCGCCCCTTCACGACATTGCCGCCTCCAACGATTGGGGGGCGATCTTCCCCGAGCTTCTCCTCGCCGGCCTGGCGGTGCTGGTGCTCGTGCTTGAACTCGTGCTGCCCCGGACGCAACGGGCGCTCATCCCGGCTCTCTCCCTATGCGGGCTTGCGGTGATCCTGCTGGGCTTGGGGATCAATTTTCACACCGCGTATCTCAACCAGGACACCTTTGCCGGCCTGCTGCACCATTCCGAGGGCGGACAGTTTATGCGGGTGTTCTTTGTCCTGACGGCGATGCTTGTCTGCCTGCTCGCAACGGTCACGCTCGAACGGCACGCTGCGCCGGGAGCAGAGTTTTACCACCTCGTCATCGTCATCACGGCGGCGCTGATGCTCCTCGCGCAGAGCAATCACTTCGTTCTGCTCTTTGTTGCGCTGGAGACGGTCACGGTCGGGTTCTACATTCTCGTGAGCTATTTCCGGACGAGCTCTGCCTCGCTTGAGGGCGGGCTGAAATACCTCATATTGAGCGCGCTCAGCTCCGCGATCCTGCTCTTTGGCATCGTGCTGCTCTATGGCGTGGCGGGCAATCGCGCGCTCCCGGGAGCCACGGGCGAAGGCATGAGCTTCAGCGCCCTCCGCGGTTTTCTTGCGGCCAATCCGCACAATTTCCTGGCAAACTTGGGCGCCGTGCTCGTGCTCGCCGGCGTCGCGTTCAAGATCGGGGCGGTTCCGTTCCAGTTCTGGATTCCCGACGTCTATCAGGGCGCGCCCACTCCTGTTACGGCGTTTCTGGCCGTCGGCTCAAAGGCGGCGGGGTTTGCCGTCCTGATGGTTCTTGCGCTGGATGTCTTCCGTCCATTGCAGGCCGTGATCATGCCGGCGCTCTCGTTGATGGCGGTGGCGACCATCCTCGTCGGCAATCTCGCGGCGCTCACCCAGAGCAACGTCAAGCGCCTGATGGGCCTCTCCGGCGTTTCGCATGCCGGCTATCTTTTGGTGGGCGTGATCGCCGCGTATCGCGAACCCTCCGCCGTGGGCGCGGTCTATTTCTACCTTCTGGCGTACCTGTTCGCGTCGTTCACGGTGTTCGCGGTGATGGCGCACGTCTCCGGCGCCAGCGATGCCGACCAGGATCTGGAGCACTATGCGAACCTCGCCAGGGAACGGCCGTTTCTGGGCGCGATTCTGGCCGTCGGTCTGGGCTCGCTGGCCGGAATTCCCCCGCTTGCCGGCTTCATGGGCAAGCTGCTCGTCTTCATCTTTGCCTTCAAGGCCGGTTTGTACGGCTTGCTGACCGTGGCCCTCGTCGGGGTTGTGATTTCGATCTACTATTACTTCGGGTGGATCAGGGCGGCGTTCTTCCCCTCGCGCAGGGCGCTTGATTTTGCGGCCTCCGGAGCGCCTGTGCCGGCGATCCCGAGGGTCAGCGGAGCGGTTGCAGTGGCGATGCTGCTGCTTGCAGCGGCGTCGCTCGTGCTTGGCTTCTATCAAGGACCGCTGGGCGCCTGGCTGATCGCGCGCTGAGGATTGCGGGCGGTGCGTTTTGTTGAAATCATGGATTTGTAGGGGCCTGCTTGCAGGCGATTTTGGAGCCCTCCGCGATCAAGAGATCGCCTGCAAGCAGGCTCCTACAGGCGGATCTGAAATCGACTGTCTGCTCGCTGGTGCTCGCAGCTACCTTTTGCCAAATCCTCTCCAGTCGCGTGCGTAAGTTCAGGCAGTCCCGGCGGATTTTTCTTCGTGCCTTTGTGCCTTTGTGGTTCAAGTAAGTGCCCCGGATGAAAGTAACCGCACTAGCCGTTGTCCCGCCCCCAACCGCCTCGGAGCTCCCGCGCGTCACGCCGGAACTTCTCGCCTCGGTGCTTGCGCGTTATTCGCGCAGCAACGAAGGGCTGGCGCGGATCATCGAGCGCGTCGACGTGGACCATCCGGAGGAATCGATCGACCGCATCCTGAAGTTTGTCGATTACGGGCACGCATCGATCGGGGGCCTCACCGGAGGCCTGGCCGTCGCGATCGATGGCGTCTCGATGTGGCTGGCCTATAAATTGTTTGAAATCTCGCCGATGGCGGACGGGCAGGAGTCGAGCACCCGCTATATCGGGATGGAACCTTCGAACCTGCCATCGGCCGCGGAGCTCGGAATTCCCGACGATCTGGCGGTGCGCTGGCGCGAAATCATGGGAAGGGCGTTTGCCGCATACGGTGCGGAGTACGCGCGGCTGGACGCCCTGGGCAGTTCCGACCCTGCGCGCGTGCGCGTGCCCAAGGATGCACGGCCGGCCGTCGTCGCGCGGATCCGCAAGAACTACGCCCTCGACCGCGCCCGGTACTTCATTCCGCTGGCGATGCGCACCAACCTGGCGATTGTGCAGACGGCCCGGATGTGGGCGCAGACCGTGAAGCACCTCGATTCCCTCCCGCATCCCGAGGCCCGTGCGGCCGCTGCGGCCATCCGGGAGGAACTGGTCAAGCTTTCGCCGCGACTGTTGCGGCACAGCGGCGCCGAGGAGTCCTATCAGGAGCAGGCGCGGCAGGAGCTTGCCGCATCGCTGCGGTTTGGGCTCGAACGGCTGTCTGCAGAACCCCTCGCCGATGCGGTATGGGTCAAGGTCGACGGGGAGACGCCACCATGGCTTCCCGAGCTTCAACCCGTCGCCGAAGCCCTGGCGCACCGGTCCAATCGCTACGCGCAATGTGGACTCGCGATCAGGCGGATGCGCGTCACCTTTGCCTGGAACAATCTCGCAATCGCGGAGCTGCGCGACCTGAACCGCCATCGCACCGGCAATCGCTACACGCCGCTGATCCAGACCGGTTTCTATCTTCCGCCAGAAGTGCCGGCGGCGCCGCATTCCGGACTCCTGAACGACCAGCTCGCCCTGACGCGGGAATTGCTGCAGCGGGGCTCTCCGGCGTATGTCTATTCGCTGCTTCTTGGTGCGCAGACGCCGTTTGAGCACAGCACCCACGCCGACAAGTTCATCTACGAGGCGGAATTGCGGACGGGCATGGGGGCGCATTTCCGCTACGCCGAGCATCTGAGCGCGGCGCTCGGCGAATTTTTCAAGCAGGTGCCGGACTCCAGACCGTGGGTTGTGGAAGGCACGGCCGAGCCGGAGTGAAGCGATTCCCGGCGAACGCCCAAGGAGATTTGACTTGCGAACAGAACGTTGAGAGAGAGCATTTTGATAAGCTGCCGGCCATGATCCTGATTGAAAATCCCTCGGGTGCATCGCTTTCTCTGGCACCTTGTTTGCAGATCAGGACATCTGTGTCGGGGCGATCTCCCGCCCGGTGTTAATGTTTCAAACCCCATGTGCGCTTTCAGAGTCCTGCAATTCAACATCCAGTATGGGCAAAGCTGGGATGAAGCGGACCCCGACAACGCGCCCGTCGATCTTGACCTGACGATCGCCGAGATCCGCAGTCACAACGCCGACATCATCCTGCTGCAGGAGGTCGAGCAGACGCTTCCGGGCGGCGTGCAGCCGGAACCGCCGCCGAATTTCCTGCGACTGCGCGCCGCATTCCCGGCCTACGACGCGTTCTTTTCCTATCCCAAGGCGGATCCCCGCGAATTGCCGTTCGGAATCGGGCTGGCGATATTGTCCAGGACGGCGCTGAGCGACACGATCCGCCTGGATCTGGCGTCGCCGCCGGTGGAATTCAGCTTTCAGGGCGAGCGCAAGACGCCGACGGACCGCCTTTTGATCGGGGCGGCAACGACGATTTCAGGCCGCCGTCTTCAGATCTTCAATACGCATCTGCTGGCGTTCTTCATGCTCAATTCCGCGAGCGAGATCCATCTCGGCCAGAGGGAGTTCGTCGCCAGACAGCTTCGCGCGTCGACAGGCCCCACGGTTTTGGGAGGCGACTTCAACGTCAGCAACCATGCCTCGCTCGTGGAGCAATTCGGCCGGATCGGCTACCAGACGGTCCAGACCGGCGAGGTCACCTGGCGCCGGCGTCCGTATGTGCTCGACCACCTCTTTTTCAACAGCCAGCTGCGGGCCGTCGGGCATGAGGTGAAGCCGACCCTCGCCTCCGACCACCACGTGCTCATCGGCGACTTCGAGTTTTCCGCCGCAGCGGCGGAAAACTCAGGTTTTGGCTCCTCCAAAACGTAAGCGGGCCCTTTGTTTTTCGTCTTCGCGCTCTTCTTCGAGGCGGGCTTTTTCGTTGGCGAGCTGCTTCTTTATCTTCTCCACCTCGTCCCACTTGCTTGCCGCGATCATTGAGTCGAGCTGTTGCTTCAGGAAGATCTCCCGCTCGGCGATCTTGCCCCGGTAAACGAGGTCGATCCCGGCAAGCGCCGCCTTTTGTTCCGCAGTCAGTGGGGCGACGGCATCCGGGTCGGATGCCGTCAGACGTTCCATGGCGAGTTCGTAGGCGCTTTTCATCGTAGAATGTGGCGAAGCTTCCAGAACACGCGCAACCATCGGGCGATGCAACACCGGAACGGCGGCATCGGACGGGCGCGGCTCCGAATTGTCGGTGGTCCTCGAGGCTTGCCGAACGCAGTGCAGGCTTTCTAGTCTGCATTGCCGACACTCGGGAGATGTGCCCCGGATTGTATTTGGGTGCATTTTTACTGGGATTCGGCTTCGCAGAAGATCATCATCGGTCACTGCGGCGAACACCTTCCGCTTTAGCTTGGTGGCTTCATCTCTCCCGTTTCTTATGTCCGGCGGACTTTCTCCCCAGCAATCTGTCCTGCTCGCCCTTGCTCCAATCGATGGATCCACCATCGGAAACACGTCGTTGCGGGAACAGCTCGGATGTGTGGACTGCGGTGCGTTACGGACAGTTCGTAGCCGACGCCAAGGCTATCCTGCGGCAATTGTTGGAAATGGGTGAACAAGTCTGCACCGAAACCGAAATTCGTTAGGATCATGCCTCTCCCCATCAATATCCAAGACCTCTTCACCGGCCGCGTGGTCGAATGGGAGCGTTTGGAGTTCAAGGAGGGCTGGAATCCAGAGGCGGTCGTGCATAGCCTGTGCGCTTTCGCCAACGATTTTCATAATTGGGGCGGCGGCTACCTCGTCATCGGCGTGGCGGAAAAGGATGGCCGGCCGGTGCTGCCACCGACAGGCCTTCAGCCGGAACAGGCCGATGCCATCCAGCGAAAATTGCTGGAACTGGGCCACAAGTTGCGCCCGGCCTACCATCCTCTCGCCGTTCCGGCCACGGTGCAGGGCCGCCTCGTCCTGGTCATCTGGGCTCCCGGCGGCGATCAGCGTCCCTACAAGGCGCCCGTGTCCTTGGCCAAGGACAACCAGGCGTGGGCCTACTTCATCCGCCGGCACTCTAGTTCGGTCGAAGCCAGGGGAACCGACGAGCAGGAATTGATCGCGCTCGCCAACAAGATCCCCTTCGACGACCGGATGAACATGCGGGCGCAGGTCGGTGCGCTCCAGCCGGGTTTGATCCAAAGTTTCCTCACGCGGGTGAAAAGCGATCTCGCCCCGCTCGCCGCGAGCCGATCGTTGCAGGCGGTCGCACAGGACATGCATCTGCTCGGCGGCCCCCCGGAAGCGCCGTTCCCGATCAACGTCGGGTTGATGTTTTTCACGCCCAAACCTGCTGAGTGGTTTCCCGGCACCCAGATCGATATCGTGCAATTTCCCCACGGGTCGGCCGGCAGCGACATCATCGAACGCTCGTTCGCCGGCCCGCTGGACGTCATGCTGCGCGATGCGCTCGCGTATCTGAAAAACAACGTGCTGGTCGAGTACGTCCGCAAGCGGCCCGACCAAGCCGAGGCGGGGCGCTATTGGAATCTGCCCTACGCCGCGTTGGAGGAGACGCTCGTCAACGCCGTTTATCACCGCAGCTATGAGGAGCGGGATTCCATCGAGGTCCGCGTGCTCGCCGATGAAATCCTAATCCAGAGTTTTCCCGGCCCCGACCGCTCCATTCAAATGGATGAGCTGCGCGCCGGCCGGCCGGTCGCGCGCCGCTACCGCAACCGGCGCATTGGCGAGTTTCTCAAGGAGCTGGAGTTGAGCGAAGGCCGCAACACCGGCATTCCAACGATCCTACGGGCCATGCACGAAAACGGTTCGCCGGCTCCCCGGTTTGAGACGGACGACGACCGCACTTACCTGTTCGTTCGCCTGCCCCTGCGGCCGGCTCCGGTAGTTACCGGGCAACCGCTCCCCGCAGATTTCGGGACCGAATTGGGACTAAGTAGGGACCAAGTTAAAATCCTCGCTAAGTGTTTGGAGCCGAGCGCCATTGCGGATCTTCTTCAACTGATCGGCCGGACGAACAGGACCAAGTTCCGGGACCAAGTCATCGCCCCCATGATCGAACAAGGCCTGCTCGAAATGACCCTTCCCGAAAAACCGACCAGCCGGCTGCAAAAATACCGCATCACGGATGCCGGCCGCGCGTGGCTCGCACGCCAGACTTAACCCACATGGCCCGCGCCTCTTCCACTCCCTCCTCTGCCGCCGGGCCGCCCATCCAGGCGCTGTCGAAGAGCCGATCATCAATAACCCCTTCGCCGAACCGCAATGTCATTGGGCTTATGACAAATCGGGCAAGGCGAATAAGATTCCGGGCCGCCGCGATGCCATCCATTTTTGGACGCCCCAGCGGGTGATTACGGGCCAGACCGAACTTAAAAGCGTCGACGGAGACTACGGCAGCGAAAAGCTCGCGCTCGTCAACGCCCTGCGCGAGGATGTGCGCCGCTGGAGGGAGAGCGGCTGCGAGAACGCCACCCATCTCTACGTGCGGCCGCAGGTGGGCGTTCGCGGCGGGACCCCGTTCGAAGCGGTGCAGCACGATCGAATGGTATCGGTGCTTGGTGTTTTAGGCCTAACCTCCGAATCTCACGCCGAGCGCAATCAAGCAGGTTGTAAGTGCGAACGGCGCCCAGAAGCCGCCGCGTTCCCGCCGCCAGTGCCAGGCATAACCGGCCAGACAGGCGGCCAGGAGGATGACAAGGGATGCCGGACCGAGCCAGGCTGCGCGAAAATGGGCGGCCTCGTAGACGCCCGGAACTGCCATCGCCATCCGCAGCAGCCGGTCCATGAACCAGAGCAGGAGGATGCCGGCGTGATTGAATACAACGCTCCCTGCCGTGAATCCGGCAAACCCGAACAGAAGCGAGACGAATCCGGCGCTGACGACGAACGTCGAGATCGGGATCACCACAAGATTGACGGCCAGCGATCCCGGCGTGAACAGCCCGAAGAACTGGATGCCGGAGATCGTGCTGACGAGCGAGGAGGCCAGGCCGATTCCGAGCGCTCCGAGCAGGCCACGCCACGCCGCGTCGGCCAGGTGATGGTACCACCGCCATGTCGTTTTCGGCAGCGCCGTGAACAGCGCCCATCGCGCGAAGAGCGACTCCGCCAGGGGGCCGCCCAATAGCAGCAGGACGGCGACAATCCCGTAGGACATCTGGAAACTCGCCCCGAACATCTGCATCGGTTCGAGCAGCAGCACGAGCAGCGCGGAGGCGCTCAGCGTGGCGAGCGGATTTGCCGGGCGCCGCAGCGAGAACGAGACTACCAGGAGGGCGCACATGATGAACGCGCGCACCGCCGAGGAGCTCGCCCCGGTGATGTCGACATAAAGCCAGAGGGCGGCAAGTCCGGCCGCAGCCGCGGGCAGCCGTGGCACGCGCAGCAGCGAAAGGAGGATCTGCACGCTGAGCGCGATGGCTGTGATGTTAAGGCCGCTGATGGCGAAGAGGTGCATCGTGCCGCTATGCAGGAAGAGAGCCTGCTGTTCGGCGCTCATGTCCTGCTTCTGGCCGAGCATCATTGCGCGATAGATCGCCGACAGGGCGGGCTGGTCGGAAAGCCCGGCGTCCAGGATGCGTTCGAAACGCCGCGCCGCGAGATTGCAGAAACGCTGGTAGCGGGATGGCGGAGCCGCCTCGAAGAGAACCCGGCCGCGGCTGAATTTGAAATTCACGCCGGCGTCGGCCAGGTATGCTGCGAAACTGCCGGCGGCGGGCTGTCGCGGCAGCAGTTCGATCACACCCACGGCCGTGATCCTGGCCGAGCGCAACGGAGGAACCGCATCGGGCGGGAGCGCGAGCGAAAAATGGAGCGACTGCCCGACCAACCCGCGCAGGTGCGCGGGGGCGTCCGTGACCGTCCCGAGGCCGCTGGCCCGGTTTTGTCCAAGGGACGATGAAAAGGCCTGCGTGACCTGCAGGGTTAGCCGGGCCTCGCGCGGCGGTAGATTGGTCCATTCAGCAGGACGGTTGAGCCGGAGACGATAGTACGCGGCCGATGCCATGACCATGGCGGCGCCCAGGGCGAGCGGCCAGGCCCGGCGGGCGGCGGTGCTGGTCCGGAACGAGAGCAGAAGGGCGGTCAGAATGGCGACTGCAGCCCCTTCCAGGAGCGGGAGCGAGGGGAGGTCGGTCAGGCGCCCGAGAGTCAGGCCGGCCATCAGCGGCAGCAGCAGCCACAACAGGGGCGCGCGATGGCCAAAGCCGCCGGGGCTCATGGGCTCAAGTGCTGTGACGGATGAACCGTTGCCCGCCGACCTTCAGGCTGTGCTCCATACCGCGCAGCAGGTACGCCTGCGCCGCCCCGACTGCTGCGTCCAGTTCCGACCCCCTGGCGAGGTTGGCGGCGATCGCCGCCGACAGGGTGCAGCCGCTCCCGTGCGTATTGACGCCATGGATGCGCCGGGAGGCGAAGACTCTTGGCCCGACTCCGGGTCTGACAAGGACGTCCGAAAGCCCGTCTCCCTGCAGGTGGCCGCCCTTGATGAGGAAGGCGACGCCGAAGGTGTCCGCCAGCCGGCGGCCGGCGTCGATCATCGCGTCCACGGTCGACGGTTTTTCGCCGAGGAGGACGGCCACCTCGTCGAGGTTGGGGGTGACGAGCGCCGCCCGGGGCAGGAGGTTCTCGCGCACGGCGGCGAGCGCGTCCGGCCGGAGCAGGCCCGCGCCGCTTGTTGCAACCATCACGGGATCGATGACCGCGGGGATGCCGGGTTTGGCGCGCAGGAAGTCCGCCACGGCGGTGACGATCGCTGCGGAGTGGAGCATGCCGGTCTTCAGCGCGCGAATGCGAAAGAACCGGTGCACCTGGAGAATCTGTTCCAGCACGAACGGGGCCGGAAGTGCCTCGATTGCGCTGACTCCGTCGGGATTCTGCGCGGTGAGGCAGGTGATGGCGGTGGTACCGAAAACCCCGTGTGCCGCGAAGGTGAGCAGATCGGCCTGGATGCCGGCGCCCGCTCCGCTGTCCGAGCCGGCGATGGTCAGGGCGACAGGAAGTTCCTCGGAATTCATGGAAACCTCTCCTACCGGTCAGATTCTAATAATCCAACCTATTCTCTCCACCCAGGAGCCCGTCGGGCTTCGCCCTCC
>PMKA01000036.1 GCA_003157575.1 Opitutia bacterium | reverse complement strand
ACCGTCACCCCGTTGGCTCGATCGTCGCCGACCGGGAAGTTCAGAGTCGAACTTGTCGGGTTGTTCGTCGCGTTCGGACCGAGGAACAGGTAGCCGCTGCTGGTCTGGCCGGTCACGGTCACGTTGCCGGTAAAGACCGAGAGCGTCTGCGTGTCCGTGCTCGTGATTTCGCACGACCGGGACTGGATCACGGTGTCGGGCGCCGGTCCGTCCGCGGCCGCGGCGGACCGCCAGGACGCGACCAGAAGGAAGGAAAGGGCAAGGGAAAGGCGGCGAATCATCGCAGAATATCGTTCAGTTGGGCGTGGAAAACTACCCGTACGTTCCGGTGGATGGAAACCTTTTTCTGGCGGTGGTCGTAGAGCCAGTCGTCTCCCGTCGCCTCGAAGTCATCGGTGATCAGGCGCAGCGCACCGGGGCCGGACACGAGGCCCTCGTCGATCAAGGCGAGCGCCGACGGACTCAGGAAGATCTTCTCTACCTTGTTGGCGGCGTCGCCAGAAAAGACAGTGAGATTGAGATCCGTCACGTTGAGTTGCTTGTCGTTCATGTAGACGCCCTCGGCGCCGCACAACAGCCACGTACGAAAGCCCTCCCGGGTGAACGTGGGCACACGAAAGTTGATCACGGGGGCATTGATCGCAAACGCCGTCGGGCGTTCGTCCGCCCCACGCAACAACCTCGTCCCCGGGAGGACCGCACCGGCGCCGAGCATCAGAAAAACAAACGGTCGGAAGCGCACGGTAGAAAGTCAGCGCGACGCCGCGAGAATGTGGTCGCACACTTCCCGCACGGCCCCGCGACCGGCGGGACGCTGGGCGACGTAATCCGCTGCGGCCCCCGCCGCCGGCATGGCCGTGGACACCGTCGCGCCGATTCCGGCCCACTGCAGCGCGGGGGCGTCGATATCGTCGTCGCCCATGTAGCAGATCTCCCTGGCCGGGAGCCCGAGCTGCCCGGCAAGCTCCTTCAGCGCGACGAGCTTGTCCGTCCGGCCCTGGATGACGTGGGGAATCTTGAGTTCGCCGGCCCGGATCTCGGTCGCGCCCGAGGTGCGGCCCGAAATCCACGCAAGGACGATGCCTGCGTCGCGGCAACGCCCAAGTCCCATGCCGTCGAGAACGGAGAACGTCTTCCCCTCCGTTCCGTCCGAATGGAGGGTGACGGTGCCGTCGGTGAGGATGCCGTCGACGTCCATCGCGAACATCCGGATGCGCGCCCAGGCGGCAGGGGCGATTTTCGGTTTCCGATGTCTGGTTTTCGACTCAAACACGATGGAGGAGATACAACGGAAAGTATCAGAAGACGAGGGGCAAAAATCAAAAGCCGGCAATCGAGCAGGAATTCATCCCATCCACCGGACGATGGAGTCGATCGCCTTCTCCTTTGTAGGCCTGAAGGCCGCCTCCAATTCGGGGGCAAAGGGAACGGGCAGGTCAAGCGCGCAAAGCCGGAGCGGCGGCGCCTCGAGCGAGAAGAAGAGCTCCTCGGTCAGGCTGGCGAGCAGCTCCGCGCCGAAGCCGTGTGTGCGCCGGCCCTCGTGCAGGACGATGAGCCGGTGCGTCCGCGCGAGGGATTCCTTGATGGCGTCGAGCCGGAGCGGGGAAAGGGCGCGGAGGTCCCAGAGGTCGAGGGTGCGTTCATATTCGGACGCGAAGTAATCGCACACTTCGGCGGCCAGATGGACCATTTCGCCGTAGGTCACCAGCGTCGCGTAACTGCCGGAACGCAGGTTGCGCGGGTTCCAGATATCGCGATAACAAGGGTCCCATGTCACCGCCTGCTTGCCGCGGCGGTAGAGGCCCTTGTGCTCGAACAGCAGGACGGGGTTGTCGTCTTCGAAGGCGGCGAGCAGCGCGTTGAACGCGTCCTGCGGATTGCTCGGATAGAGGGCCTTGAGCCCGGGCATCGAGAGGAAGAGCGCCTCGAGCTCCTCCGAGTGGAACGAACCGAACGTCAGGCCGCCGCCGCAGGGCAGGCGCAGCACCAGCGGAAGCCGCGCGCCCGAGCGGAAATGCATCGTCGCCGCGTTCAGCGTTATCTGTGTGATGGCCTCGGTTGAGAAATCGGCGAACTGGAACTCCTCGATGGGGCGGTGCCCGTTGACGGCGAGGCCGATGGCGTAGCCCGTGCAGCTGCTCTCGGCCAGGGGCAGGTTCATCACCCGAGGCCGTCCGAAGTCAGTGAGCAGGCCCTCGGTGACCTTGAACGCTCCTCCGTAGGTGGCAATGTCCTGGCCGAGCACGAGGGATTCAGGGCGCTCCGTGAGGATTTTCCGATGCGCCCGGTTGAGCGCCTGCGCCATGGTCAGGACTTCCGATTTGGGATTTCGGATTTCGGATCCCGGATTTGAGTCAAGCGAGGGCACCCAGGGCATCGCCGGTGCGGGCGGAACGAAGAGGTCGGCGGCCATCCCCGCCGGGTCAGGCCGCGGCTGGGCGAGCGCGATCGCCAGGCAATCCTCCACGAA
Source organism: Opitutia bacterium (assembly GCA_003157575.1). Lineage (GTDB taxonomy): Bacteria > Verrucomicrobiota > Verrucomicrobiia > Opitutales > Opitutaceae > Fen-1467. The sequence continues at coordinate 3,487 of PMKA01000036.1, read as the reverse complement.
CCTGGCGATCTCCGCATCGATGGCGTCGAGTTTCGAGCCGGCGCCGTCGGCGGCGAGGCGCGCCCGGAGTTTGGGAAGCGGATCCGCGGCAAAAAATGCGTCGGCCTCGCCGGGCTTCAGGTAATCGCAGGTGTCGTAGGCGGCATGGCCCCGAAGTCGCAGGGTCTTCGCCTCGATCATCATCGGCCGGCCGGTGCGCCGGACTTCGTCGATCGCCGTGGAGAAAGTCCTGAGCGTTGCGGCCACATCCGCGGTGCAGTCGAGGACGGAGCCCGGGATGCCGTAACCCGCGGCGCGGCGCCAGAGTTCGGTCCCCGCCGCGTATTGCTCGCTGACCGGCGTTGAGTAGGCGTAGCGGTTGTTCTCGACGACAAAAAGCACTGGTACGCCGAGCAGCGAGGCGAGATTGAGCGATTCGTGAATGTCGCCCGTGCTGCTCGATCCGTCGCCCATGAATGCAAAGCCCACGGCGGGCCTTCCGAGGCGGCGTTGCGAATCGGTGGCTCCCACGACGTTGGAGACCATTGCGCCGAGGTGACTGATCATCGGCAGCGAACGGTTTTGCGGATCGCCATGGTGAACGTTGCCCTCGCGCGCCTTCGTTGGGCTGGCTGCGTTCGCAAAATACTGGTTGAGGTGGTCGAGAAGATGACCGCTCCAGACGAGATGCCCGCCCAGGCCCCGGTGGGTGAAGGAAATGGCGTCGACCTTCTTGTCGGCAAGGAGCGCAAGAGGAACAATGAGCCCCTCGTTGCCCTGGCCGCCCGTGACCGTGCCCCGGACGAGGCCCTGCCGGAACAGATCCAACAGCCGGTTGTCCGCCATTCGAGAGGCGGTCATCCACGCGTAGGTGCGCAGGAGCGCGCCGGGAAAGTCGTGGTCTAGATCCCCAGGGCGCAGATCGCGGCCCTTGAGAATCGAGGGAGGTTCTGGATAAACCATGCTTGCCCCAGACCGTGGCGATCCTCCTGCCGTCGTGCAAGCCCTCCGTTCAAGGAGCGTCTGGAGCTTCACGTCCAAAGTGCGCCAGGCTGCCGTCTGCAGGGCGCGCCCCTTCAGCTTCCCACCCATGCCATGCCCCACGACAGCCACCAGGGGATCACCACGATGCCCAGCAGTGTGGTGCCGACGATGATCTGGGCGGCGATCAACGGCCGTCCGCCGTAGTGTCGTGCGAGCACAAGCGGCATCATGCCCGACGGCATCGCCGCCTGGACCACGAGCACGCGCTTCAGCTCAAGTGAAACCGGAGCGAATTTCGCGAGCGCCAGGAACGCCAGCGGCAGCGCCGCGAGCCGCACAAGACAGGCAACAGGCGTTGTTGCGATGTCAAAAAGCTGCCACGGCTGATCCATGTAGGTGTCGAGGGTTACGCCGCACAACAGGAGCCCGAATGGAATGGCGCAGCCGCCCACCATGTCGATCACTCGCATGACCACGGACGGCAACTCCAGCCCCGACAGGTTCATGATCACCGCGATCACCAGCGTGCAGATCGGCGCGTTCACCATGCGATACCAGCCTTCGCGGCCGGACATGCCCGTCAGCACGAGCAGCCCCACGCTCCAAACCGCGACATCGGCGCCCATGTTCTGCACCAGCAACACCCCCAACGGTCCGCGGCCGTAGAGCGACTCCATAAGCGGGATCGGAATGAACCCGTAATTGTAGATTCCCACGGCAAAGGCGAATGTACGCAGACCCGAGCCCACATGCAGGCCGAGCACGCGTCCGACGAAATATCCGACGGCGAATCCGAGCACGATCGTGACAAAGCCCGTCACAGGCGGCCAGAGAAGATTCGCGGGATCGCGCAGCGCCGCATTCCCAAGCACGCTCTTCAGGATGAGCGCCGGGTAGAAGAAGTTCACATACATCCGCAGCATGGCCGACTCGGACTCGTCGGTCAGACGGCAGCTCCTCCTCAGCAGGGCGCCGAGGACGAAGAGAATGAAGACCGGCGCCACAAGCGCCAGAAGTTGCCAATAGCCGGGCATGAGAGTGATGGGATCTCAGAGGCAGAAAACCGGCTGCGACGCAACCCTTGTCAAAAGAGCCGGCTCATTGCGTGCGCGGCCCGAAAGCCCCCCGGGCCGCCCGATCAGCCGACGATCCGTTTTGCATCGGAAGAGTTTGGGACCTGTAACAACAACGGCAACGACCGGACGGGGGCGGTCTTCAATTTTGAGCGATCTCGGAAGACCGCAATAGAGCGTGATAGCCTGACCACTGGGGCGCCCCCTTACTTCAACCGCACTCTTTCAGAATCCTTATTTAATGTTTAATAACTATATCCTCGGTCCCCAAATGTCGTCTGATTTGGCCTTAAAAGGCCTGAAATGGCATGAATCTGCCTGATTCCGTGGAAAAGTCGCGTGTCCCTAAGTCGTTGGAGTACAATCACCGAACTCTTCCCCCACCTTTGAACCGACATTTGGACCCGTGGTCAAAAAGGTGGGGGGTGGGGGAAAAATGTCGGTTCCCCCACCTTTTTGCAGTGGCATTGCAGACGTCCTGCAGCGCCATCGCATGGACACTGCGGAGGATCTACCGGAATCCGTTGCGCCGGCGCCGTTGCGCATCCAGGACAGATGCCGTCGCGCGATGCTCGATCGATCCATTCACCGCCCGGATCATCGCCTCGAGCCGCGCCAGGCCCTGGCTGTCGGCACCGCGAGCGTCGATGACATAGGTATCGCCTTTTCCCCGCGTGTTGGCAAACAACGGCGCCTCGACCGCCCCGCCGACAAACCCACCGGAGGTATAACCCGGCGATGTCGAAAGACGAAGACTTTCAAGCCTTGCCAAACCGATAGCACGGACCGATTCCTGCGGCAGAACATATTCGCCACGGTGCACGATTCCTGCGGGTTCATATTTGCCGCCATTGCCAGTGTAACCTCCGACGTCCCAAGCGCCAATCGTGCTCTTTGAACTGCCACTGGCGACGGTATTGCCCGCAGCAGTGGCTGTGGCAGTGTTGCCGCCAACGTACCCGCCCCCGCTGAACATGCCCATCACTGCTCCTATGGCTTCGACCAGCATCATTTTGACCAGCATTTCAGTGAGCATTCGCCCTGCAATATCGCCGAGATCCTTCCATGTCTGACTCCAGCTTTGCGTCCCCTTCGTTGCTGCCCAAATATCGTTTGTGAGGCTGGACATCGTTTGGCCGAGAGTCTGCTGTAATTCCTGCGCCACGATTTGGCCGTCACTCCCAAGGGAATTTACCCATCCCATCATCCCGGCCTTCACCCCCTCTGAGCCGGTCATGTAATCGGGATTGCCTGCGGGATTGTTACGATTCTGGTACTGATCAGCGATCTTCGAATACGCCGAGGACTGGTTCCCCTTCAGTGCGTTTATGTTCTGCTGGGTCGCCGCGATGTCGGCCACCAATTTCCTTTTCTTTTCGAGTTGGTCGAGTTCGGCCGCTGTCAATCCCTCCTCACTCTTGTTGGCGTCGACATCGCTATATTGCGTTTGC
>PMKA01000469.1 GCA_003157575.1 Opitutia bacterium | reverse complement strand
CCGATCCCTTTCTCAGGCCTGATTTCCGCAGCACCGATATCGACGGACGCGAGATCTCTCACCTGCTGGTTGATGATCTCATCTTCGATTACTGGGTCGATCACGCTGCCAGATCGGTCATGATTACCGAGATCGAGGACGTGAGGTAAAGAAGAGTGACCCGGGCGGGGTCAGCGCCACTCGTGCCTGGGATAGCGGCGCGAGAGCTCGGCCTTCACCTTCGGGTACATTTCGCGCCAGAAAGCGCCGAGATCGTCGGTCACCTGGATCGGGCGCTGGTTCGGCGCAAGCACCTCGATCCTCACCGGCACGCGCCCGCGCCCGAGCGTGAACCTGCCGTTCACCCCGTACAGCTCCTGTATCCGCGCCGAAAGCACGGGCGGGCCGTCCGCTGAATAGGCCAGCCGCGACCGCCGCCCGTTCGCCATCTCGATCCGCTCCGGCAGGTAATCGTCGAGAACGGCCAGCTGCCCGGGCCGCAACCATTGCCGCAGGACCGGCATGACGGGCCTGTCCTTCAGCTCGCGCGCACCGCACGCGCCGAGGCAGATCTGTTCGATCAGCGTGGCGCGATCGGCGGCGCCGAGCGGCGTCACCTCCAGCTCCGGAAACCATTTTGCCAGGCAATTGACCCGCACGATCCACTGTTCCACCGCCTCGGTCCATTCCGTGAGCGCGATCCGCCCGGCCAGCACCTCGCGCGCAAGGATCGTTGCCGCCTCCCCCGGCGGCGGCGCGTCGGCGGTCGGCCTGGCCTCGATGACAAGATCCCGGAAGCGCCGTTCGCGGCGAACGACCACCCGGCGTGCCGTCTCGTCGTAATGGACCCCGGCGGCGTCGCGGTAGTCCTCCGGAAAGAGCTCCGCCAGCCACGCCTCCTCAACCGCGGTCGCAAGCCCGAGCAGCACCGTCACCTCCCCCCGCGCCTCGATTTCGTTCACCTCGGCCGCAACAAAAAGCGCCGCCTGCTGGATTCCGCTTTCGCGCGCGAGCTGGCCGCGCCGCCCATGGACAAGTTCACAGCGCAGGGTGCCGCCGTCGAGCCGCCTCGCAAGGTGGTCCGAGAAACCCGCCAGCACGCATTTGCGCACCGCCGCGTCGTCGACTCGCCGCTCGCCCACGTCAAGCCCCTCGCCGGCCGCGATCTCGACGAATTGGTCGAACAGCGGCCCGACCTGCCGCGCCGCCTGCGCATGGATTCCGAGCCGCCGGCAGGCGTCGAGCGAATAGCCTGCGCGGTCCGCGTACCGCCACGCCCGCATCAGCCGGAAGAAATCCGACGCGTGCTCCTCCCCCAGGATCTCCTCGCGCCGCTCCTCAACCTCCCGCCCAACCCCGCGCAGCAGAAAGTTGCGCCCCTGCGTGAGCGCCGCCATCATCGCAACCGGCCGCACGCACCCGCGCCCGTGCGCCTCGAGGAACATGCGCGCATAACGCGGATGCATCGGAAACCTCAGCATCTTCCGGCCAAGCTCCGTTATGCGAAGAAAAGCGGGAGGAACGCCCCGCCCCGCCCCCGGGCCGGCCTTTGGGGCGGCAACGCCCGCGTCTCCGTCAGCACGCAACGGAGGCGTCGCATCTCCCCGTGCCAGCGCCCCGAGATCCGCAAGCAGCTCCTCGGCGCGTTCCAACGATTTCGGATCGGGCCTGTCGAGCCAGGGAAACGCATTGAGTTCGTCGATCCCCGAGGCCTTGAGGGCGAGCACCACCTCGGAAAGATCGAGACGTTTCACCTCCGGGAGCTCCCGCGCCGGGCGCTTCGCATGCTCGCGCTCCGTCCACAGGCGCACGCAGACGCCCGGGGCCGTGCGCCCCGCGCGCCCGGCCCGCTGGTCCGCCGACGCCGCGCTTATCTTCTCGATCAAAAGCGTGTTGATCCCGCGGTTCGGGTCGTAACGCGGCATGCGGGCGAGACCGCTGTCGACGACCGCCGTGACCCCGTCGATCGTCACGGAGGTCTCGGCCACATTCGTCGACACGATGATCTTGCGGCAGTCCTGCCGCGCCACGGCGCGGTCCTGCGCCTCCGGCGGGAGCTCCCCATGCAGCGGCAGCGCCAGGAATTCACGCAGCGCCTTCTCGCCCTGCACCGCCTGCACCGTGCGGTTGATCTCGTAGGCACCGGGCATGAAAACCAGCAGGTCCCCCGGCGTCCGTTCCGCCATGCGCGCGCATTCGCGCGCCGCGACCTCCCACACCGGCTCGCGCTCGAAATCGACCGGGTGCGGCAGGTATTCGACGGACACTGGAAACGTCCGCCCCTGCGATTCGAGCACATCGCAGGGCGTGAGGTATTCCCGCAGTCCGGCCGTGTCGAGCGTCGCCGACATCACGATGAGTTTCAGATCGGGCCGGACCGACTGCTGCAGCTGAAGCGCCCGTGCGAGGCTTATGTCGCCGTAGAGATGGCGTTCGTGGAACTCGTCGAACACCAGCACGCTGATCCCGCGCAGGGACGGGTCGAACGACATCTGCCGCAGCAGGATGCCCTCGGTGACGAAGCGGATGCGGGTGGCGTCGGACACGCGCGATTCAAGCCGGATCTGATAGCCGACCGTCGAGCCGAGCGGAACGCCGGCCTCCTCGGCGACACGCCTGGCCAGCAGGCGGGCCGCGAGGCGCCGGGGCTGCAGTACAACCACCTGGCCTGCGTCCAGAAATCCGTGGCGCAGCAGGATCTGGGGAAGCTGCGTCGACTTGCCCGAACCCGTCGGCGCCTGCACGACGAGCCGCCCCGCCGTCCGAAGACGGTCGACGATGGCGGATTCAAGTTCGTAGATGGGCAGATCGCGCGGAGACATGGGACCCGTTTCGCCGCCGCACCCTGCGGCGGATCTCTTTAGAAGCCATGAGCCGTTCGGCTCGGAGCCCGACAGGCTGCCGGGCTATCGACCGCGGTGTCAAAGCCGTTTCCGGTCCGGGGGGGATGGGGGCGCCACATCCGCCCGTTTCACGTCGCCGCAGAAGAAATGGATTGATCTAATCCACGGAAAGCGAACAAACGACGGACCATTAGCCATTCGGAGATGAATCTGCCATTTTCTCATGTTAGGGCAGGTGTTGCCGCACGATCCCGCATTCGCCGGGCTCTCGGGCTCCCGCCGCCTGCCTTCGCCCTATATGCAAGGGAGGCCGGCCGATGAACCGGTTGCTCCGCATGGTCCGGCTCCGCCCTCTTGCCGCCACCCTTGCGGTCATGGTTTTCCTCTGGATCGTCGCCCGGTGCTGGCATCCGGTCTACGGATTCACCGCCTTCCTGCAATTCGACGAGGCGCACCAAAGCACGGCCATCGCCGCCTTTCGAGAGTATCCGGTCTTTGCCTACGCCGGCTCCGCCCCGTATGACGGCCTCCAATACTCGCAGCTGGCCTACCATCCGCTGCTGGAGGCCGCCGAGCTTCGACCGGCGATTGATTCCCTCGCCTACCGGGCCCGCCGCATCCTCCTTCCTGCGGCCGCCTGGTTGCTGGCCGGCGGGCAGCCGGCCTGGATCGCGCAGGTCTATGCGGGGCTGAACATCGTCTGCTGGCTGCTGCTGGCCGCGGTCTTCTGGAAGATCCTCCCGGTCGCGGACACGCGCGGGGTCATCGCATGGATCGGCCTGCTCTTCTCCGCCGGCGCAATGGGCAGTGTGCGACTCGCCCTCATCGACCTCCCGGCGCTGCTCCTCATCGCCCTGGCTCTATGGGAAACGGAACGGGAGCGCCGGCGCAGCGCGGCCGGCTGGCTCGCCGCCGCGGTATTGACCCGGGAGACGTCACTTTTGGCCTCGCTCGCGTTCTTCGCCTATCCGCCAAAATCGCGCGCCGGCATTTTGCGCGGATTGCTCTGGTCTTTGCTCGCCGCCGCACCGTTTCTTCTCTGGCTCGTCTACATTAAGTGGCAGGTTGGAGAGGCCGCTGCGGCGGGTTCGCGCAATTTCACCTGGCCGGGCCTCGGTCTCCTGGACAAATGGCATGATTCCCTCCACGCGCTGACCGACCCCAAAATGTCGCCATTCGCGTGGAGAAGCCTCCTCGCGACGGCCGGCCTCACATTTCAAGCCGCCTTCATCCTGACCTGGCGCCGTCCGTCGGATCCATGGTGGCGGGTCGGCGCGGCATTCACAGCGTTGCTCTTGTGTCTCGGCCCGGCGGTCTGGGAGGGTTTTCCGGGCGCCGCCGTCCGCGTGCTGCTTCCGCTCAATCTTGCCTGCAACGTGCTGGCCGTGCGCACGCGTGCGCCGCTGGCCTGGCTCCTGGCGTGTAACCTCACGATCTTCTGCGGCCTGTCCGCGTTCCATGATCTCCCTCCTTATCGCGATCTGGCGCATGTCTGCCACGGCGAGACCAAAGCCGTGGTCAAACCCGGCGCCGGCTGGTTCGGCGTCGAACACAATTCCCAGCATCGCTGGGTCTGGGCCAAAACTCATGGCCAGTTGTCCATCCAGACCTGGCCCCGGCCCGCGAGAGCGGAAGTCCGGCTGACCTTGAAATTGGTCGGGCTGACGCCGCGCACCGTCAGGGCGCTGGTCGATGGACACGAGATCTGGAGCGGGCCCATTTTCAAAGAATCGACCATGGTCAATCTTCCGCCGCTGATTGTCACGGGCGGACATTTGGAACTGGAACTGTCGACGGATTCTCAGCCAGTCCTGGAGAACGAACGACCCGGCGCCCGCCGGCTCGGTTTTGCGCTTTATGATCCGGCGATCGACGTGTCGGTGCAGCCGTCCATAGCACAATGACCCGAATTCTGATCGANNCCCACACCAGCCACACCCGCGCGCACACGGGCATCCAGCGTCTCTGCCGCTCGCTCCACCTGGCGCTGGGCGGGCGGCCGGACGAGGTCGTGCCGGTATGTTACGATCCCTATGCGTCCATCTGGCGGCCTCTGCGGCGCTGGGAGCGGGACAACCTTGCGCCTCCCCGGGGAAACGTGGCCGCGACGCGCGGCAGCCGCTGGCCGCTGCACGCAAAGGTCGGGGGACGCCTCGGGCTATGGCTCCGCGCGGGCGCGCCAAATGGAGCCGGAAGGACGCCGTCGGGGGACTTCCTGATCGAACCCGAGATATTCTCTCCGGCGACAGGACGTGCGCTGCCCGCACTGTTCGCAGGGATCTCCGGCCCCCGCGTGGCGTTGTTTCACGACGCGGCCGCGCTTCGCGTACCCGAGCTGTCCCCGCCAAAGACCGTAGCGCGTTATCCGGCGTATTTGCAGGAGCTGCTGGGTTTCGACGGCATCGCGGCGATTTCCGCGGAGTCCCGCGACGTGCTGGTCGAATACTGGCGATGGCTCGGCGTCGCCAGCCCGCCGCCGGTCATCGGGCTTCCGCTCGGGGTGGACCGGCCCGCTCCAACCCCGTTCGGACACACGACGGCGACCGATGCCGCGCCCGTGGTTCTGTCCGTCGGCTCGATCGAGGGGCGGAAAAATCATCTGGCCCTCCTCGAAGCCTGCGAAACGCTCTGGCAGCGCGGCCTTCGCTTTGACCTGCAGCTGATCGGTCTGGCCCAGCCCGCTACCGCGCGCCCCGCGCTCGACCGCATCCGCGTCCTTCAGGCCGCCGGCCGCCCCTTGCATTACGAAGGACCGGCATCGGAGTCGGGTCTCGCGCACGCCTACCGGAGCTGCGCATTCACAGTTTATCCGTCCCTGATGGAAGGCTTCGGTTTCCCGGTGCTTGAAAGCCTGGGCTACGGCAAGCCGTGCATCAGCTCCGCACAGGGCGCGTTGGGCGAATCCACCTTTGGAGGCGGGTGCCTTGCACTCCCGAAGACCGACGCGCCGGCGCTTGCCGAAGCCATCGCGCTCCTGTTGTCCAGCTCGGATCGCCTTGAAACGCTTGCGGCGGAGGCAAAGGACCGGACGGTGAAGACATGGTCAACTTACGCGCAGGAATTGATGGACTGGGCGCGGACGCTGAAGCGACGGGATCCGTAGCCGCATCAATCCCGGCAGCCTCCCAAGGGGGTCTTTCGATTTGCCATGCTCCGGACCGCTACCCAAGGTTGAAGGCTCGCATGGCCCTCACCGTCCTTAGCTGGAAAAAGAAGAAGGCAATCGTGGAGCGTTGTCACGACGACTACGCGACCAGGATGCTCCTCAAATACAAGCCGTTCTACCACACGATGGACGCCCAGCAGGGGGCGCATGTACGGCTCGACGGCAAGGAGATGATCATGCTGGCAAGCAACGATTATCTTGGGCTGTCCTTCCACCCCAGGGTGATCGAGGCGGGACGCGCCGCCATGCTGAAGTGGGGCACAAGCACGACCGGGGCGCGCATTTCCAACGGGTCGCGGGCCTATCACACCGAGCTCGAGGAAAAGCTGGCCGCGTTCCTCAACCGCGAAGCCTGTTTCGTGTCCGTGGCGGGCTACATCTCCTGCATGTCGAGCGTCGCCGCGTTTGCCCGGAAGGGCGACATGGTCCTCGTCGACAAGAACGTTCATTCCTGCGTCTGGGACGGCGTCCGCCTGTCGATGGCGACCATCGAGCGGTTTTCCCACAACAATCCGGAGGACCTGCGCTCCGTCATCAAGACCGTCCCCCACAACACGCCCAAGCTCATCGTCGTGGAAGGCGTCTACTCGATGGAGGGACACGTCGTCCGTCTGCCCGAGATCGCCGCGATTGCAGACGAGTTCGAGGCGTTGCTCGTGGTGGACGACGCGCACGGCTTCGGCGTGCTCGGGCGCCAGGGGCGCGGAACAGTCGACCACTTCCACGCCGACGAACAGGTCGACGTCCTCTGCGGCAGCCTGTCCAAGTCGCTTGGCAGCACCGGCGGGTTTGTCGCCGCATCCCGCAAGCTGATCGACTTTCTCCGCTTCAATTCGAAACAGACGTTCTTCAGCGCCGCCCTCAGCCCCGGCCAGGCCGGGTGCGCATCGGAGGCGCTCGACGTCATCCAGCAGGAACCGCAGCACCTCGAACGCCTGTGGCAGAACGTGCGCCGCTACCGCGAAATGCTCAAGGGGCTCGGCCTCGACACCTGGGAAAGCCAGACGCCGGCGATTCCCATCGTGCTCGGGTCAAAGGAACTCGTCTACCGCTTCTGGCAGGCGCTGCTGGAGAAGGGCGTGTTCACCGTCATGTCGATCGCGCCGGCCGTGCCGCCGGGCAAGGACCTCGTGCGCACCGCCATCTCCGCGCTCCACAGCGACGACGATCTGGACCGAATTTCCGAGGCGATGGCCTACGCCGTCAAAAAGCTGTAGCAACCTGCCGGACCCGGGCGCCCGGTCCGTTCGATGCAGGACCGGAAGCCGCCGGCCGACCGTCCCACCTTTTTCCCGTGGATTCTGAACCTCCGTATCGCGGGCGGCTGGCGCCCTCCCCCACCGGGTATCCGCACCTCGGCCACGCGCGGACATTCTGGACGGCCCAGCAGCGCGCCCGGGCGGCCGGCGGCGTGCTGGTGTTGCGCAACGAGGATCTTGATGCAGCCCGGATACGGGCGGATTTCACCGAGGCGATGGTGGAGGATCTGCGCTGGTTCGGTCTCGCATGGCAGGAGGGGCCGGATGTCGGCGGACCCTGCGGACCCTACAACCAGAGCGAACGGCGCCCATTTTATGTCGCGGCGATCGATCGGCTCCGGGCCTCCGGGGCCGTGTATCCGTGCCGGTGTTCGCGACGCGATGTGCTCGAGGCAGCCGGCGCCCCGCATGAGGCGCCGCCCGGGGAAGCATGGGAGGCCGACGAGCCGCTCTACCCCGGCACATGCCGCCCGCCAGCGGGGCTCACGCCGGTTGTTGGGGAGGCGACGCCCCCGTTGCGTGTTCTTGAGCCGGGCACGGCGGGGGCGCCGCGCCTCCATGGAAAATCCGGGCCGGTTCAGCGATCCGGCGTGAGCTGGCGTTTCCGGGTGCCCGACGGCGAACTTCTCGCGTTCACGGACGGCCGCTACGGACGGCAGACCGCGACCGCCGGCGTTCATTTCGGCGACTTCATCGTCTGGCGCAAAGACGACATGCCGGCGTATCAGCTCGCATGCGTGGTCGACGACGCCGCGATGCGCATCACGGAGGTCGTGCGCGGAGCCGACCTCCTGCTGTCCACTTTCCGCCAGCTCCTGCTCTACCGCGCCCTCGGGCTGACCCCGCCTGCCTTCTTTCACTGTCCGCTGGTGACCGACGAGAACGGTGTGCGCCTTGCAAAGCGCCACGACTCTCTCAGCCTGCGCGAGCTGCGCGCCCGGGGCCGCACGCCCGAGGAGATCCGGGCCGCCTGGCGCTGATTCCACGGCGAAGTTCATTGCCCGGCAAAATCGACGCGCTGAAGCGCTAACCCGCCGTCGGAACGCAAGTCCGGCAGGCCTGTTAAATCTTGCTGGCGACACCGGTGACCGGATTCAACCAGCGGAGGTTCTGGAACCTCGCAAAATCCCCGTCTGCCGTGTGCAGCACCGCGCCATGCTCCATGGCGGTCGCCGCAATCTGAGCATCGGTCACGAGGTTGCCGGCGGCCCCGAGAAACTCCAACAGCTCGAGAACCCGCTCCATATGGTCGGGGCCGTTCTCCAAAACCCTGACCGCCGGCTGTCGCAGCCAGCTGCGGATGTGCCCGGCCGCTTCTCCCGGTGTGAACGGATGCTGAAATGCGCGGGCGTTGGTGCCGACGCGCAGAAAGCCAAACACCACGACGGGCGGCAGCCCGACCGGTTCAGCGCCCGTAAGACACGCCTGCCACCAGGCCGCCGCCTTCGCGTGCAAGGGCGAGGCCGAATCGTAGGCGTAAAGGAGCAGGTTGATGTCGGGGATGATCATTCGTGCCCCGTGCGTCGGGCCTTGGCCATGACGGCATCCGTCTCCAGGTCGTCAGCCAGCTTGTTCAGGCTCGCGGGGTCGATGCCCGGCCGCAGGCCCATCGGCCGTGCCTTGATGAGGAAACGGGTACGGCGTCCCTGAACCGGCCTCCCTGCCAGGCCGGCGCGCAACGCGTCGTTGAGGGTCGCCTTGAAGGACCGCCGGGTTTGGTGCATCGCGCTCCGCAACATCTGCTCGACGTCCTTGTCCACCGTCACCGTGGTTCTCATGCACGCATCATGATGCCTGCGCTCTTGCTGTCAAGATGCCGGCATCGGGCGGGGGGCGATCCTGCTAATTCCTCCAGTCCGGGGGCAGGATCGATCCCGTGCCATAGAGGACCATCCGGTAGTAAAGCCAGAAGACGATCCCGCCCAGGGCCACGAAGAAGAGGATCTCGCCCAGCTCCCCGGCTCCGCGGCGGCTCGACCGGTGCATCAGCCGCACGGCGGCCGTCAGCGCCGGCGCGGCGACGAACGCTGCCAGCGAACTGCCGAAGAGCACGAACAGGATCACCACCGTCGTCCGCAAAAACGGGTCCTCGATGATCCCCGACTTGTAGCTGATGACGCTGTTAACGAGATTCAGCAGCAGCAGGCAGCACGGGAGGATATAGTAGTTCTGGACGACCTTGTTCTTTGTGAGGGCCATGGCGGTGAGTTCGCCGATTCAACAGTCCGGCCCCCGCGCCGCAAGCGCGCAGCAGCCCCCCTGGCGGAGCAGGCGTTTCCGGCTCCAACAACGCCCGTTTGAGGAGGCTGTCGGAACGCAAGCCGGACTGCGTCCCAGATCGGGTTGACTTCAACTGTAGCCGAGAACGTAAACGTAGCTGCGGGCGGAGAATTCGTCCACTCGCTCACGCTCGCAGCCACGCCTTTGCTGAAGCCCTTCTGGCGGCTACATGTTCCGGATCATCTCCTCCGCGAACTCGCTGCACCTGAGCTCGACCGAGCCGGGAATCTGCCGCGCGAGATCGTACGTGACCTTCTTCGCCGCAATCGTCGCCTCCAGGCTCCTCACGATCAGGTCCGCCGCTTCGTGCCAGCCGAGATAGCGGAACATCATCTCGCC
>PMKA01000027.1 GCA_003157575.1 Opitutia bacterium | reverse complement strand
GCCGCCACGGTGAACCCCGTCGACGCACTACGCTCCGAGTAGACTCGTCTCCTCCCCCTCCCGCGGCCGGTGCACTCCCCAAGCGCATCGGCCGCCTTGTGTCAGTTGAGAAACTCCGCCGGTCACATCGCCGAAATTCGAATCTCTCCCGTAGTGCGAAGGCTCGACGAGGCTTGTTACCTTCGTCTCTTGCTGAGGTCGAATACTTTAGCTCATAAAGCGGTCCGTTCGTTCATTTATGCTTGCGCGAACAGAATGATCGCTGGAGGGAGACGCCTCTGGAAACGAACTCCATGGTTTCTCGCCGTTTTGGGGCAGCATCCGCCGTTCTCGGTGCACTCCTGGCTTTGTGCTCGGCAACAGACGTCTGCGCAGAGGCTAGCCAGTGCACCGAAATCCCCAACCCACCCGGCGATGCGTCGCTGCGTCTGCTTCTGAAGAACGGCCAGTCGGTATTCCACGAAGGAGAGATCATCGCCCTCACTGCCGAGTACTCGGCCGGCAGCGGCGATAAGTATGTGGTGAACAACCGAAATTACGATCGAAGGGGCCGCTTGTCAGGTGCGGAGATCTTCTGCATCGAACCCGATCGCGGCACCGATCCGCTCGAAGACTACTTCTACTCAATCGGCGCCGCCATGGGAGGCGGGCTCTCATCCGAGCAGGATCCGGCTCGCCAACCGCTGACGATGGATTTGGAGTTGAATGAGTGGAAGTCGTTGCCGCCAGGATCGTATCGCCTGACCGTCGTCGGGAACCGGTTGGGTCTCGGCCAGGAGCGCGATCCGACATCCTGGCAAAACACGATCATCCCATTGCGATCGAATACGATTGAGTTTGAAGTGAAGCCGGCCGATCCCGACTGGCAGGCTTCGCAACTCAGGAGCGCGACACGAATCCTGGATTCGCCGGATGCGACAACAGAAGAAAAGAAGCACGCGGCGCGGATGTTGCGCTTTCTCGGCTCCGAGGCCAGCACGCGGGAACTCGCGCGCCGCTATGGGACTGTAGACGGCCCATTCGAATGGGAGTTCAGGTTCGGGCTCTTCAGCACACCGCATCGCGAATTGGCCGTTCAGGCCATGAAGGCGGAACTGCCCAATCCGGAACATCCTGCGACGCGCGAGTACATCTGGACGCTGGTCGCGCTTGAAATGTTGGTAGATCCGAAGTCGCGGCTGCCGGCATACGATTGGAGCCGCCAGGAGGAATGGCATCGCGCAAACGACGCACACTCCGCCGAAGTCGAGCGCCGAGTGAATGGTTACATGCGGCAGGCCTCGAAGGGGCCCCACGACGCGGCAGCACAAGCGGCCACGGCGAGCGAGATGCTGCTATCCGGCCTGCCGCTGAGCCAGCAAGAAAAGATGCGGTGGCGCCAGGTGCTTCTTTCGAACTGGAGCACGCTACCGATTGGAAAGCAGAATGAACTGATTGAATATCGCTGGGCGGAGGCCGGCAGCCCGGAGTGGCTGCCTGTTCTTGAGCAGATCGTCTCCGGACCTGCGAATCCGAACCGCTCAACGAATCGGCCGAATCGCGAAGCCGCCTTGCGCCGCATCTGGCAGGAGGCGCCCGAAGAGGCACGACCACTGATGCTTCAGGAGATCGCGAATCCACAGGGAGACATCGGCATCGGCGTACTGGGGCTATTGCCGGAGCGCACTCTTCCGCAGCTCGAAGCCGGGTGGCTTGAAACGATCCGGCGGGGCGGAGCGGCGGATGTGGTCTTTCAACTCTTCGATCGCTACGGCAGCAAGAGTACATTGCCGGCGCTCAAGCCGATTTACGAGGCGCAGCGAGGCAATTGGGCGTGCTTTCCGCAAACGGCCATGCTGCGCTACTTTCTGCGCGTCAATCCTGATTACGGCGTGAAGGAACTCACGGCGGCACTGGCGCTGCGCAAAACGACCGGCTGCTATCGGTCGCAGCTCAGCGAGTTGCACGAATACGCCCGCCGCAGGTGGAGAAGCTGGCCATTCAGCAGCTCGACGCTTCTGCGCCCTCGGTGGCGAGCGACGCCGCGAAGACGCTGCAACGCTACGGGTCGCCGGCAGCCGAGNNATGAGCAGTGGAAGGACAAACCCGACGAACTGTTGCACCCGCGGCCAAACACAATTGTCTTCGACTCCGACATCGGCCTGGAACAGGCGCTGGTGCAGGGCATCTTGCTTGGGCAGGCGTGGTTCGCCGATGCGGCGACGATCCGGCGGCTCAAGGAGCTGACCAGTCCAGCGCGGCAGAGTGACCTCGACGGCAGTCTGCGGACGCTGGAGAGCGGCGAATTCATGTTGAACATGATGTGGTGGCCCGAGGACGAGTTGGACTACACGCTCGGCTTGTATTCGGGCAAGGGCATGGCGAGTTTCAAGGAAAAACTTGGGCAATTTCCGGCGGGTTCGCACTTCAGGACGGTGACGACAAAGGCCATGCTGGAGGCACACCAGGCTGAGTTTGCCGAAGCCGAACGAGTGGCTTCGGCAAACGGCCAGACCGTTGAAATATTGACTTCTCGTTAGCCACAAATCCAACTCGCTCGTAAAAGTGGATGGCCCGGGATTTACCTGAGTCAAGCGAATAGCCATCTGTTGATATATTCCCAGCGCGTTTTTCTGCGAGCTCCCTTCACAAAGGGCAACAGGCTCGCATCCAGAGCCTCAGTTTGTGCAATGTCCGGTCTTCAACATCTGACTGCTCAGTAGCCCGGGAGCCGGTGGCTCGCCGGAAGTTTCAGAAACCGCGAATCAGGCGCTCGCTTCGCGCCTCGACGATTTTGCGTAAATCGACAGGCGCGTTCAAAGCAGTTTGCGAGTGTCCGGCGCTTCCAACACGGCGTTCCTTCGACTGATCGAGTCTCCCTCGCGGAAAGCCGCACCCGTCCCGAGGAATCAATGATTCCAGGTCCAATAAGGCGATAACCGATCTCACGGATTGCGTAGATGAACTGGTGTATTATGGGGGTTTTGTGGAGGGTAAGGTGAGGATTTTCCAGCCTATACCATCGTTCGCGTTCCTCTGTATATTTGCTTTGCAGATGGTCATTGTCGCCGGCTGCGGCTCCGGGGGAAGCGGGGGTACAAACTCTCCCCCTGTCAACCCGACGATTGCGTCGGTGAGTGTGAGTCGCGCCAGTGTTAATGTGCAGCCAGGAGCCTCCGAGACCTTTCAAGCCACAGTTGCGGGCACAGGAAACTACTCGTCCGCCGTTTTCTGGTCAGTGAACGGCACAGCTGGGGGCAATTCGACGGCTCTCTTGCGCTGCTGTCCGCGCGCGAATACGGACTGGTGGTAGTAGACTTCAGCAACCCGGCCAACCCGATGGTGGTTGGAAAAGCGGATCTGGATACCGACGACTCGTTCTCTTCCCCAACACTGATGTACGCCAAGGCGTTCTCGATTGCTTACAGCAACAACATCGCCTACATGGGCGTGTACAACATGGATTCAGCGCCGGAAGTTCCAGACGAGGGCGCGGGCATGATCTATGGATTCGATTTGAGCGACCCTACCCGTCCGCGCCTGGTGTCGTTGAGCGCCAACGGAGAGGTGGG
>PMKA01000222.1 GCA_003157575.1 Opitutia bacterium | reverse complement strand
CGCCCCGGCACGGCCAAGGGCTTCTTCTTCGTGAGCCTGGAGGACGAGACGGGCGTGGCGAATGCGATCGTGCGCCCGCAGCTTTTCGAGCGCTGCCGGCTGACGATCATCCAGGAACCGGCCCTGATCATCACCGGCCGCCTGCAACTGCACGACGGGGTGATCCACATCCAGGCGGAGGAGATCCGCGCCCTCCGCTGCGACGACCTCCCCGCCGAAGCTTCGCACGATTTCAGGTAGACACACAACGTATCGAGTGACACGGGTGTTGCCCACCCTAAGGAACCGTGACAAAGTATGGGCATGAAGACCGTCGTTGTGATCACCGATCCGCAGATTCTTAGTGGCACGCCCGTCTTTGCTGGAACCCGCGTGCCGGTGAAGACGCTCACCGACTACCTTGAGGACGGCGCATCCATCGGCGAATTTCTCGATGACTTTCCCAGCGTTCAGCGCGAACAGGTGGTCCAATTTCTCGAAGAAGCGCGTGAACGCATGATTGCCGCCGTCGCATGAAGATCATTCTCGACGAGTGCATCATTCTGCAATAAGGCCGAATCATCGCTGTTCGAACGGCCTGGATCCCCCAGACTGGGCACACTCACGCGAACCAACCCTCCACGAGATCGGCTGCAAAATGATGGGCGAGCGATACGACGGTGTCCTCCACATGGACATTTCCCTTCTGGTCGACAGAAAAGAACCGGCCATCGTAATAAGCGAACTCATTTACGCTGCTCGGAAACGTCTCATCGCAAGGAGACCACTGCGGATATCCTGCCGGATTCCTCATTGCGATTTTCACCCCGGGGAATGGATCTCGAGCACCTGTGCCTCTCAGTAGCGCATCAGAAGCGAATCCCATCCAAAACAAAACCGAACGCGTCTGAGCATTGTGAACCAACGTGATCTTCATGAGCCAAGAATTGGCCCGCGAATCACGTTCACAAATTGCCCGGTAGTCTTCGAATCCGGGGAGATCGTATCTATTGCCGAATATCTCGAATGTAGCATCTCCGCTCTTAATTGACCTGAACGCCTCTTCGAGCGTGGACAGTAGGAGAGCTATCCCATCTTGCCAAACTCGGAATCGCCGCTCTTCCGCATCATGGACACGCTGGATCGCGAGCGTGATTCCCGTTTTGGCCTGCCGAATCCGATCAATCTGGGCCATACTATCCCCTGATCGAGCCAAGATCAACTCTAGGAAGGGACCGATGTCACCGTCATCAGAATCCCTGAGTGCTTCATAGTACCTCTGGCGATCTTTCTTTCGAACAACAATCACGGGAAAGCCATGCCTCATCAATAGGAGATTCATGATCGCACGAGCCGTGCGGCCGTTCCCATCTGAAAACGGGTGAATGTGGACCAACCAAGCATGGGCTACCGCCGCTTGTAGTGGGATTGGAACGAAAGTGGCTTGTTTGAACCAGGAAGCGAAGTCGCGCATCATCTCCGGAACCCTGATCGGATGCGGCGGTTTGTGTGGAGAATTCGAAATAGCAACCTCGATGTCACGATAACGGCCCCCGTTCGGATCATTAATTCCCAACACCAACTTCTGCACCTCTCGAATTTCCCACTCGCCCAGCGGTTTTGCTTCCCGGAAAAGTTCCTCAAGAAAGTGCAGTGCCATGTTGAGATTACGCACCTCGTCGGATTGTCCCGGCGGCTTGCCGCTTATGGTCACACCGCGTTGGATTGCCAGAAGCGTTTCGTTAAGTGTCAGTTCATTCCCTTCGATCCCAGCACTCTCATAGACTTGCTTCACTCCCCACTCCTTACGGAGTTCCGACAATACTTCGTCATCAAGACTACCATTCTGGCGCAGGAGTTCAACGTCCTCAGCAAGTTTTTGTGCAGCCGACAAGATTTCCCGACCGGTTCCTTCTTGGAGCACATAAGGAGAACCGCGCAGTGACTCGGTGATTGCATTAATCATAGTCGCTATTTTGAAGTATATTGCATCAGGGAATTACAGAATCGACAAGAGGCAAGAGGCGTTGCCCCAAAAGTTGGCCCAGTCAGACCGTCAGTCTTAATCTGAGAAGAGCAATCGTCACGACCAAGACAAGAAACGACGCCATTCCACCTCAGAACAGGCGACCCCTGTCTGCAAAGCCGCATGAGGGCGTTCGCGGAACTGCGGACGGAAATCTTTCCGCCCGCCTTTCTCACGGCAATCGCACGCTCCGGTTTGCCCGCCCGGGCAGCAGCATTAGGTTATTCACGCCAGCCCCGGTCGGAGGCTCCGGACGTGGTACGGCCGCAACATTCAACGCCCTGCCCATGCTCCCATCCGCTCCGCAGCCCGAGAGAGAACCCGAGCAGTTCAACCTGTCTCGCTTCGTAATCACGATTGTGGTCACGCTCGCCGCCTTGTTGACCGCGCTGCGGCTGCTCGCTCCAGGCATCTGGGTGAATCAGTTTCTCGCCCCGGTCTGGAAGGGGGCTGCAGCATTCTTCGCGATCAGCCTGCTCAACTGTTTCGAGGAGTATATCTTCCACCGCTATGTTCTGCACAGGCCGGCAATCCCCGGAATGCGGCGCCTTTATCGCCAGCACACACGGCATCACGCGCTGACCCGCATCGGGCAAAAACCGGGACGCACCGGACGCAGCATCCTGTTCATCGAGAACGAATATCCGATCGTCACGCCCGAACAGGGTGAAGCTTCGTTCTTTCCGTGGTATTCGCTGGCGATATTTGCGGCCATTCTCACGCCACTGTTGGTCCTTCTGGAATGGCTTCTGCCCTCGTTCCCATGGTTTTTCTCCGGCTTCGCCGCCCTCGCCGCTTCGCTTTCTCTCTATGAGATTCTCCACACGATCGACCACTGGCCGTTCGAGAAATGGGGACCGCTGATCGAGCATCCACGCTGGGGACGGTTCTGGCGCCCGGTCTATGGATTCCACCTGCGCCATCACGCCGTCGTTGACTGCAACGAGTCGATCTCAGGGTTCTTCGGTCTCCCCGTTGCAGACTGGGCTTTCGGCACCTGCGTGATCCCCGGAACGATCTACGCGGACGGCGAGGAATGGACTCCCGACAAGTTCCGCATCCCCCGGCCGGTCGCGCTGATCCGCCAGCTTGACGCGATCGCGGCGCGGGTGATCGGGCGCCGGCGCGCGCTGGCTCAGACGCCGGACCCATCCAATCGGACCGCAACCGGAGAGGGCGGGCGGACGGGCCGCGCCGAAGAGATCGCAAAATGGGTGACCCACGGCATCGGTCTGGCCTTGAGCGTCGCGGGACTCACCCTGCTCATCGTGTTCGCCAGTCTGCGGGGCGACGCCTGGCACGTCGTCAGCTTCACCGTGTTTGGCCTGACCCTGTTGTCCCTGTTATCGTTACGCATTCTGGCGCGCCTTCGTGCTGGGCGGCAGCACCTGCCATATTCTCGCGGTGCTCCTGTTGCTGCTGTCGCGACCGTAGCGCCGCGGCGGGCATCCTGGCGTCACCAGCGGGCCTCCTCCCCCGCCACGAGATCGTCTTCTCCGACGGATTGACCAAATGGCGCGGTCATTTGACAGGGAGCATGGAGGACGAAAATCCAGCAAGCTCGTGCCGCCACGGTTTTGGTTGCGGCATGCGCAGCGGCAGGGATTATGCAGGCCAGGCAAATGAACCGGCGTGAATTCCTAATCCAGACAGGAGCAGTCACGGCAGGATGCGTGCTGGGCGGCGCCTTGCGCGGTCGCGCGCAGGCCGCAGCGCCAGGCGACCAGTCGGCCGGCTCCGTGGCGATCATCTGCGATCTCGCCGACCCGATCGTCTTCTCGAAACCGGCGCAGTGGGCCGCGGACCGCCTTCGCCAGGCGCTGGTCGCGCGCAAGTTCGTTGTGCGGGTCTTTGCACATCTGGATGAGGCCCCCGCAGACTGGCTCTGCATCGTGGCGGCCGCCTGTTCTTCGCCCATCGTGCGCGGCGCAGGCCTCGTACCGCCCGCCGAGGCCGAGGTCCTGGGAATAGTCGCCGGGCGTCTCGGACAACACGAGAGCCTGATCGCCAGCGGCAGCGACAGCCGGGGATTGTCGTACGCCTTGAACGAGATCGCCGATGCCGTCGCCCTCGCGCCGGATCCCTGGTCGGCACTGCGCCCTCCGCTCCCGATCCTCGAGCGCCCGGCCAACCCGGTGCGCAGCGTCATGCGGGTGTTTTCCAGCGTGGTGGAGGACAAGAACTGGTTTGCCGACCGCAATTTCTGGCGGGACTATTTCTCGCTCCTCGCGGCGCAACGCTTCAACCGCTTCAACCTCGCATTCGGGCTGGGCTATGATTCGCCCGACCGTCTGCGCGACACGTATTTCCACTTTGCCTACCCGTTCTTCCTTCACCTGCAGGAATACAGTGTGTCCGTGAGCAACCTGATGGCGGCGGAGGCGGCCGAAAACCTGGAGATGCTCCGGTTCATCAGCAACGAAGCCGCCGAACGCGGACTGGATTTTCACCTCGGGCTCTGGAACCACGCCTTCCAGTGGACCGACAGCCCCGACGCCAACCACGTCATCTGGGGTCTCACAACCCAGCTCCACGCCCGCTACTGTCGCGATGCGCTGGCCGTGCTGTTGAGGGAATGCCCGAACATCAGCGGAGTCACCTTTCGCGTGGATGAAGAAAGCGGAGTGCCGGAACGCAGCTACGATTTTTGGAAGACCGTTTTCGACGGCTGTGTTCAGAGCGGGCGGAGGGTCGAGATCGACCTGCACGCAAGGGGTGTCGACCAGTCGATGATCGACATCGCGCTGGAAACAGGCCTCCCGGTCACTGTTTCGCCGTCATTTTGGGGGGAGCATATGGGCCTTCCCTACCACCAGGCCGCGATCCGCCCGACGGAACTGTCGCAGCCGGACGGCGGCGGCGGGCAATTTGAACAGGACAACGGATCCCGCGGTTTCCTCAGGTACGGCTATGGCGATCTGATCCGGGAGGACCGCCGGTGCAGGATAGTCCATCGCGTCTGGCCCGGCACCCAACGCGTGCTTCTGTGGGGCGACCCGGTGTTCGCGGCGGCCTACAGCAGGGCCTTCGGATTCTGCGGCAGCCAGGGATGCGAGATCTTCGACCCTCTTTCGTTCAAGGGACGCAGGGGCTCGGGATATCCGGACGGCCGCAATGGTTACGCCGACCCGTCCTTGCGGCCGGTCGACGGCGATTTCACCAAATATTCCTACACCTACCGCGTGTGGGGCCGCCTGCTCTTCAATCCCGACGCTCCGGCGGATGTCTGGCAGCGGCAGCTCCGCCACGATTTCGGCCTGGCTGCCGGGGCCGTGGAGCAGGCGCTGGGCCACGCCAGCCGCATCCTGCCGCTCTTCACGACCGCGCACTCCCCTTCGGCAGCCAACGACCGTTACTGGCCAGAGATGTATGTGAACATGTCGCTGGCCGATGCTTCGCGGCCGGACCCGTACACCGACACGCCAAGTCCGAAGCGCTTCGGCGCCGTCAGCCCGCTCGACCCCCAGCTCTTCGCGGGTGTCGACGATTACGTTGACAGGCTGCTCGCCGGCCAGGCCGGCGGCAAATACTCGCCGGTGGAGGTGGCCCAGTGGCTGGAGGATCAGGCGCGCACCGCCGCCGAAAATCTTGCCAAGGCCAATGCGCAGACGATGGACCGCCACGCGATCTTGTTCCGACGGTTCGCGATCGACACAAACGTCCAGATCGGACTCGGGCTGTTTTTCAGCGAGAAGCTCCGGGCCGCGGTGTTGTACGCGCTGCACGAGCGCACAGGCAGCCAGGCAGCCCTGGCAGCCGCGCTCAAGACCTATCGCGCGGCCCGGGACACCTGGGCGCGGATCGTCGACATTACCGCGAAGGTCTATGTGGCTGATCTGACCTATGGCAACCAATGGTACCAGCGCGGGCACTGGTCGGACCGGCTGGCCGCCATCGATCTGGACATCGCCGCTGTCGAAAGGACGCCCGCGGCGCCGCGCCCGGCCGCAACCGTTCCGCCGGAGAGACTCGCCGCCCTCGTTTCCGCGACGCTCGGTCGTCCGCGCCGGCCGGTCGGGAGCGTCGTGCACACGCCTCCCGCCTCGTTCCGCCGTGGACAGCTTGTGCAGCTTGAACTCGGATCCACGGGCGAGACGCTCGGCGCAAAGGCCGCACGCGTGTTTTACCGGCACATCCACCAGGCCGAATCGTGGCACGCGGCGCCAATGCGCATTCAGCCCGATCGCGCCGAGGTTGTCATCCCCGCCGCTTACACCGACACGCCCCACCCTCTGCAGTACTATTTCGAGCTCATCGACGCCTCCGGGAGGGCGTGGCTTTATCCCGGCCTCGGTCCCGCGCTGACCGACCAGCCCTATTTCGTGCTGCGGTAGCGGTCCGGCCATTTGAAAAGACCTCGCTCGTGTTTTCTCTATCTTCTGTCAGCCATCTCCTGCGGCCGCGCCCGCGTGCCGCGGGGTGTTGTTTGGTGGGAATCCGGCCCGGCCGGTGTAAGGAATGTGATCGCCCCATGAAAACCCTGCTGTCCGCCTTCGTCTTCCTTTGCGCGTTTTCGATCTGCTCCGCGGCCGAGACCGCGCAGCCTCCGGTGGTCCGCCAGCTGACACCGCACGTCTGGACCGTCGTCGCCGGTTTCAACGGCACGATCACTGTCTGCCAGACCGCCTCCGGACCGGTCGTGGTCGACACTGCCGACGCCCCGTCCGCCAGCAGCGTGCGGGCAGCGATCCGGCAGATCGATCCGCGCCCGATAGCGGGGGTCGTGCTCACCCACTATCACGACGACCACACCGGCGGACTGGGGACCATCGGCGCCGGCACTACGGTTTATGCGACCCCAGCGTGCCTGGCCGCGCTGCGGGCGGACCGGGACCAGAAGGGCGCCGCGGCGCTCGCCCAGGCCGGACGGGTGGTCGAGGTCAAAGCCGACCTCGTGCTGCCGGTCGAGGGCGGTGTGATCCGCCTGCTCTGCGCGGGCCTCAATCACCCTGGCCGAATTCGGCGAGATGCACGATGCGGGCGATTTCCTCACGAAGAAGGCAGACGTCGGCTGGGTCTTCGACGAGCTGACGAAGGCGAACGCTGTCATGCCGGCGGCTCACTGAACCCGGCGGGTGACTTGGGACTGGTTCGCCCAAAAGCCGATAGTGTTTTGCGCCGTTGTTCGCTTTCGGCCTTTCTCCCCGGACGCATTTCCTCCAAAGACGTGCATGGCCTCTCCACCAAAACCGCCGGAGGTTCTCCTTGAGTTGTTGCGCCGTGCCTTCGATGCGGCTCTGGCGTTTTGGCGGTTGCCTTGAACGTGTTGTCCCATTCGCTGGAACGATGCTCACGGCCGAACAGTTGCTGGACGATGTCTGTGACCCTGATCCTGTGAAGGTGGCTGCTGCTCTGCAGGCGGCGCACGGCCGGGGAGCCGAACTGACCCCCGGCCTGGTCGCACGGCTGACGGACGTCCTGGAGCGACCGCAGGAATGGACCGGTGATCGCAGTCCGGTCTTCCTGATTTTCCTCGCCGCAGAGTTTCGCGAAACGCGCGCCCACGAGCCGATCACAGGGTTGCTGCGACTGCCGGACGACCTTTCGCACCGTCTGCTTTGCGACACGATCACAACCCGCGCGCCGACGATTCTGGCGGACACCTTTGGCGGCGATCCCGGCCCTTTGCAGGCTCTCGTTGAAGACGCGGCTGCTGGTCCATTCGAACGCGGGGCTGGGTTGTACGCCGTTGCGATTCTCGTGTCGCGAGGGCGCTGGGACCGCGCAGCCGTCCTCGACTGGCTCAAGACGCTGGCGGCGCAGCTGGATCCAAACGCGGACATCGAAGTGAGATTTGCCAATGCCATCGTGGATACCGCCCTGGCACTTGAGGCATGGGAT
>PMKA01000304.1 GCA_003157575.1 Opitutia bacterium | reverse complement strand
TTCGATCACGCCGGCGGCGCGGAGAAGGCTGCGGTGGGGGGCGCGTTCAAAGCCCTTCTTGATGATGTCGCTGCGCATAGTGGAGGGTGGGTTGAAAAAGACGGGGAGGGGAGGAGCGCGGGCGGCGCCGGCGGGATTCGCCGGCAGGCCGGCTCCTACAGGTTGAGGAAGGGGACGGGGAGCGGGGTTCTGAAACGAACGAAGCAATCCCGCCGGGGGATTGCTTCGTGGCAAGTCACAGCGTTGGGATTCGGCTCAGTTCTCCCCGCGGCCCTTGACGCCCTTGGTCGAGCTGGGGAGTCCCTTTTCGGCGAGCTTGGGGCGGAGCGCGCGGGTGGCCTTTCCGGCGAGCCACATCTCCGAATTGCCGAGGGCATGCAGCTCCTTGCCCAACGCCTCCTGGTAGTTCGGCGCGCCGCAGGCCGAGAGGACGCGGGCGCATTCCTTGCCCGTCGCCACCCGTTTGTAGAGGTCGCGGAAGACAGGGAGGACAGCGGCCTTGAACTTGGGCTTCCAGTCAAGCGCGCCGCGCTGGGCGGTGGCCGAGCAGTTTGAATACATCCAGTCCATCCCGTTTTCTCCAACCAGCCTGATCAGGCTCTCGGTGAGTTCCTCGACGGTCTCGTTGAACGCCTCGCTCGGAGTATGGCCGTGCTTCCGCAGCACTTCATACTGGGCCTCCATGACGCCTGCGAGGGCGCCCATCAACACGCCGCGCTCGCCTGTAAGGTCGCTGAAAACCTCCTGCTGGAAAGTGGTGGGAAACAGGTATCCCGAGCCGATCGCGATGCCCAGGGCCATGCAGCGTTCCTTGGCGTGTCCCGTGAAATCCTGTTCCACGGCGAAGCTGGAATTGATTCCGGCGCCGGAGAGGAAATTCCGCCGGACCGAGGTGCCGGAGCCCTTCGGGGCGACCATGATGACGTCGACATTCTTGGGCGGGACGACGCCGGTCTGGCTGCTGTAGGCGATGGAAAAGCCGTGGGAGAAATAGAGCGCCTTGCCGGGCTTGAGGCATTTTTCGATCAACGGCCAGATGGCGCGCTGGGCGGCATCCGACACGAGCATCTGGATGATCGTGCCGCGCTGGGCGGCCTCCTCGATGTCGAACAGGGTCTTTCCCGGGATCCAGCCATCCTCCACCGCGCGGTTCCAGTCCCGCTCGAATTTCTTGGACTGGCCAACGATCACCTTGAATCCGTTGTCCCGCATGTTCAAACCCTGGGCCGGCCCTTGAACGCCGTATCCAATCACCGCGATGACTTCCTTTTTGAGCACCTTGCGGGCATTCGCCATCGAGAATTCCTCCCGTGTGACGACTTCTTCCTTCACGCCGCCGAAGTCAATGATTGCCATGTTATTATCTCCTTCTTTCTATTGATGGTGGATTGATGATTATGAGGAAAACCGATTGATGTCCCGGGGGGACTGGAGGCCGCATGGGTTTGTGTTCCTGCAGGCCTGTCAGGCCGGAAAATCGGGCAAGAGGTTGTCGTCCGTTGCGGCTTAGGCGAGGAAAAACGTCGACTTACCGCCCGCCGAAAGCCGCCTGCAAAAGAGCCAAAGCCCGCCGCTGCGATCACCGGGTTTTAGTTGTGATCCGGCGGCCGCGCGCGATCACCAATATTCCTCCACATGCAGGCTGCCCGTCTCCTTGCCCTGCTGCGCGACGTAACCGCGGGGGATCAGCATGTCCGTGACGGTCCGGATCATCTCCGGGTTTCCGCAAAGAAAAACGTCGGCCTGGGCCGGATCGAGCGGCACGTTGCTGAGGGTTTCGACAATTCCCTCCTCGAGCAGCGCCTGAATCCGTCCCGTATAGCCGCGAAAATGAGGATCCTCGTCCGGTCTCGTGATTGCAGGAATGTAGGTGAAATTCGGGCGGAGGCGGGCGAGGCTTTCCAGTTCCGCCCGGTAGGCGAGATCCCAGCTGTAGCGCGCGCCATGGAGCACGACGTAGGGACGCGAAGTGTCGGCCACGAGCATGGTGCGAAGCATCGACATGTACGGCGCCAGGCCCGTGCCGGTGGCGATCAGCACGAGCGGCCTGCCGGGCTTGACCTGGTCCAAGGTAAACAATCCCCGCGCCCTCGTCCCGATGAACAGCCGGCCGCCATAGGGGAGGGCGAACAGCCGCGGCGTGAGCTGGCCGCTTGTGATCAGCGTGATGAAGAACTCGAGATGGCGTTTCTCGACGCTCGAAGACGCAATGCTGTAGGCGCGCCCGATCATCTTCTCCGGCGGGGCCGGCAGTTCCTCATCGTCGGCCTCCGGCAGCCTGGGCTCGCGTCCCAGCAGCCCCAGAACAGTGAATTGTCCGGGCTTGAAGTCGAGAAGGGGGCCGTCCGGTTGAACGCGAATGATGAGCAGCTGGGCGTTGATTTCCTCGCGGCCGGAAACAACGGCGTTGTAGCCGTCGGCGTCGCGCGGAGCCGCGTGCAGGGTGCTGTGGGCGGATTCGTTGATCGGCATTGGATTTGGGATGGGCCGGCGGTCCTGAGGGGTGCCCGGTTCCGGATGTCTCATGAGCAACCATGCAAAGAAATGTGCGGTTTGCCAGCCGGACGTAAGCGGCGCGGAGGCGCGCCCGGCGGGCGGGGCGCGAAAAGAGCTTTGCGTGGTGCGGGCGAATCGGAGTCTACTCGCCGGGTTGCATGACGGCCAATCACGCCAGACACTCCCCAATGACCCAAGGCAAGGTATTTCTTGTTGGCGCCGGACCCGGCGATCCCGGGCTGGTGACCCTTCGCGCGAAGGACCTGATCGCGTCGGCAGACGTTGTCGTTTACGATTTTCCCGTTCATCCGGGGCTCCTCGCTTGGTGCCGGCCGGACTGCGAGAAGATATTCGTGGACAGCCGCCCGGACAAAACGCCGGCGTTCCAGGACGTCGAGGAACTCATTGTGGTGCGGGCGAAGGCCGGCCGGAACGTGGTCAGGCTGGCAAGCGGCGATCCATTTGTGTTGGGGCGCGGGAGCGAAGAGGCGCGCCGGCTCGCGGCGGATGGAATCGCGTTTGAGGTTGTCCCGGGTGTCTCGGCGGCGCTGGCCGCGGGCGCGTGCACCGGAATTGCGCTGACCCGGCGAAACACAAGCCCGGCGCTGGTTCTCCTCGCCGTGCACGAGGACCCTGCAACGCACGCGCCCGACACGGATGTGCGCCGGTACGGGGCGCTGCCCGGCGCCACGCTGGCAATCCAGCTTGGCGTTGCCCATCTGCGTCCGGTTCTTGCCGGGCTCATTGCGGGCGGGCTCTCCCCAAAGGCGCCTGCAGCCGTCGTCCAATGGGCGTCGCTCGGCCGGCAGCGCAGCGTGACCGGCACTGCCGCGACCCTCGCCGATCTGGGCGGATCATTGCAGGCCGACGCGCCGACGGTCCTTCTGATCGGGGATGTCGTGCAGGATCGCGAGACGACGAACTGGTTTGAACGGCTCCCGCTTTTTGGCCGGCGCATTGTCATCACGCGCGCCAGGGAACAGGCCGGCGACCTGCGGACAAGGCTTGAGCGGCTCGGCGCCGAGGTGTTGGAGCTCCCGCTGGTCGAGATAAGGCCCAAGGCGGAGCGCGACATGATTCTCGAGATCTTCGAGGGGATCGGGCAATACGACTGGCTGGTCTTCACGAGCGCCAACGGAGTGCGCAATTTTTTCGCGCTGTTTCTCAAGGCATTTCGCGACCTCCGCGGACTCGGTGTGATGCGGATCGCGTGCGTGGGCGCATCCACGGCCCGGCTTGTCCGCGAGATGCACCTCGAGGTCGAGATCTGTCCGGAGAGCGGCGCCGCGGACGGGCTGGCGGACGCGATGATTGCGACCGGCAGCCTCGACAACGCAAAGGTGCTGGTGATCACCGGCAATCTCAACCGCGACACGCTGGTCACGAAACTTGAGGACGAGCGGGCGATTGTCGACATCTTCCAGGTTTACGAAAACGTCCGGACGGATCTGGCGGGGCATCCTGCGGCGGAGGAGTTCCGAAAGTCGGGCGCCGATGCGGTGCTGTTCGCCAGTTCCTCCGCGGTGCGCGCATTTGCGGCCCAGGCGGGGGCGCTTCAGACCGCGGGCGGGGCGCGGCGGCTCCTGGCGGGAAGCATCGGGCCGCGGACCAGCGAAGCGATGCGCGAGACGGGAATCCGCGTGGATTTCGAGGCGAAGGAATCGAGCATCGAGGCGCTGGTGGACGCCCTGGTCGCCAAGCTCGGCAGCAGTCATGATTAACGGCATCCGGTTCAAGGTTTGCGGAATCACATCGCTTGCGGACGCCGAGGCGGCGGACCGTTGCGGAGCCGACTACCTTGGATTCGTCCTTTTCCCGAAATCGCCCCGGCACGTGACGCTGGAGCAGTATCGGGCGATGGCTCCGCGGATGCCCGGCCGGCGGAAGGTGGCGGTGACCGTGGAGCCCACCGAGGCGGAATTGCGGGAGATCGCCGGGGCGGGTTTTGACTTCATCCAGGTGCATTTCGACGCTGACGCCCTTCCGGCCGGCGTCGTGGCGTGGGCCGCAGGAGCCGGTTCGCAGCGTTTGTGGCTCGCCCCCCGGGTGGCTCCAGGGGCGGAAATTCCGCCGGCGGTTCTTGCCCTGGCCGACACGTTCCTGTTCGATGCATTTTCAGCCGACAGGTTTGGAGGGAGCGGAAAGACGGCGGACTGGACGAGGTTCCGCCGGCACAGGGAGGCGTTTCCGGACAAGACATGGATTCTCGCCGGCGGACTGACGCCGGAAAACGTCAACGTGGCACTGAAGGCGACAGGTGCGCGGGTTGTTGACGTGAACAGCGGTGTGGAGGCGTCGCCCGGCGTGAAAGATCATGCCAGGCTTGCCGCGTTTGCCGGCGGACTGGCGGCTGCGCGTTGACCGGCGGCGTGAGGCGGACATGTGAGCCGGGCTTTCTCGCGCACGGGAAAGCGATCAGGCGCCAGCAACTAAAGAGATCCGGTTAAGAGCCCTTGCTGCGCCGGACCACCCAGTCGACAACGGCGGCGTCCCCATGTTCGTGGCGCCAGATCAGGGCCAGGAACTCGGCGGGGTGGATGTCGTGGGTCTTGAAGAACCTCCTGTCGCCGCCACAGCAATACATGAGCGATGCGGGCAGCTCGCCGCGGAGCTTCGCCCTCGCCTTGGGAATGATGCGCGGCAGCCACTCGATCCCCTGCACGGCGTCCGTCTTTGCGGGGAGCGTCGTCTCGTCCAGAACGACGCCGGACGCCCTTCCTCCCTGGACGTTGAGGAAGTAGTCGCGCCGGACGAGTTCGATCGCCAGGGCGGTCTCCCACGCGGGTTCGCCGCCCCCGGTGAAATCCTCCGCGTAGTCGTAGAGGTGCTGTGCGGTGAGCCCGTTGGAGGAGAGGAAGGCGAGTTCGTCGGCCGCGAAGAAGGCGCCGGCATCGCGCAGGCCCTGGGCGTAGCGGACGCATGCCTTTTCCCACAAGATCTTCAGTTTCCCGGCAAAATCATAATGTTTCATTGGCGGATGTGCAATGAACGGGGAAACCGGGCCAACGCAAACGAACATCCGCGAGGGCGGATCCGCGCGGTCCGGGCGCTTGTCAAAAAGCCGTAATAAACGCGGCCTGTCCGGAACGCTCGTTGCGCCCGGGTCGTTCGGCAGCGATTAGAAACGCCTGACGCCCCGGGGTGCGGGATTCTCCCGTATCCGCGCGGCGATCGCAATCCCTTCAGATCCGGATTGAGACTCGCGATCCGGTCCGCATGCCTCCCAAAACCGACCATCCAGAGGAATATTGCAGGCTTCACCTTGCGCTTTCGATTTACGCGCAGGAGAACCTGAAGCCGATCACACCCCAGAGGCGGGGGCTCATGGAGGCTGTGAGCCGGCAGTTTTCCCAGGCGCCGCTCATCGAGCTCGAGCTCGCCGAGATCCAGCGCCGCCTGGGCACGCCGCAGGAGCGGCCGGATGATCTTGAGCGTGCGAAAAGCGCAGCCCACCAGCTGGCAAACATGGTGTGTGCGGCGCTTCTGCTGCGTGGGTTCTAGTCCCTCGCCCCGCCACGCGCAAGTCCATCCCAAATGTCGCCGGTCACTCGACCGTGACCGACTTGGC
>PMKA01000449.1:6858-12848 GCA_003157575.1 Opitutia bacterium | reverse complement strand
GGCCCGGCCCACGCCAGCCACGCGAAAAACGACCCCTGCTTTCCGCACCCGCTCCCGCCATGTATGTCAAATGATGGCCCCACTTTCAGAATCCCCGGTTTTGGGACAGGCTCTATATAGACCATGCAGCGCATCCCAGAGCAGGAAGCGCCGCGCTGTGCTGGGGCGTGGCGTCGCGGCGAACGGATCACGGACAGCAGACCGCAATGACCCCATGTTTTCCGAATCGGCGCAGAACAAACCGTGGAAGCTATCGCCCGCTTGTCACGCTCCGCCTTCCACCCCTTCGCCTCCTGCTGGCTGGCGCGGGGCTCTTTTTGTTGGCGCGCACCGGTTCCGTCGCGAAGCCGCATTGGGACCCGATCAGCCCGGCGGATCTCGCGGCAAAAGACTCGACCTCGAGTCCCGGGGCGGACGCGGAGATATTGTTCTCCCGCTGCACTCTGGACACCGACCGTAGCGACCTGCTGGCCGAGCATTATGTCCGGGCGAAGATCTATACCCAAAAGGGAGTCGAAGATCGGGGCAAGCTGAACATCGAGGGCAGGTTTAGACAGTCCGTCGAGAGCGTTTCCGCCCAAGTCATCAAAGTCGACGGGACCGTGATCAGTCTCAAGAAAACCGATCTCATGGAGAGCGCCATGGCCAAATTCGGCGATGTCAGGATGACGCAGATCGCGTTTGTCTTTCCAAATCTCGCTCCCGGGGATGTGGTCGAGTACCGATGGACAGGCCGATTGGATGGTTGGTATGCGCGAACCCATTTCCTGACCTTCTTTTGCCAGGAGAAACTGCCTGTCCGGGAGTTCACATTTGCGGTGGAAAACTACGTTGTGAACTATTCGCTGCTTTGGTTCAACTGCCCGGGCGCCGAGTTGAAAAAAACGGCTCTGGGCATGGTCGTCACAGCGCGAAATCTGCCGCCCTTTGAGGAGGAGGAGAGCATGCCGCCCGAACGCGATTATCGGGCGTGGGTCATGGTTGTGGGCAACGACAGCCGGTCCGAGATTGGCGAGCAATGGCAGCACGTGAGCAAATTTTGGGACGAGAAGTTCAGCGATTCGACCACGCCAAGCCGTTCGGTGATGACATTGGCTTCGAGGCTGGTCGCGGGCGCCGCCAACGATGCGGAGAAGCTGGGCCGCCTGTACGGGTTCTGCCAGAAGGAGATCGCCAATTTCTTGTGGAACGACACGCCGGAGCTGCGGGAGGCGAAGCGGTTGCGCGAGAAGTCGGACAGCAGGCGGAAACCCCAGGAAACGCTCGAAAAGCGATGTGGGATGCCGGGCGATATCGACTATCTGTTCGCCGGGCTGGCCCGCGCGGCGGGCTTTGAGGTGAAACTGGCGCGAAATGCGAGCCGGACTGATCTGTTCAACGTCAATATTCCGAAAGGCTGGGATTTCCTGGACCGTGAGCAGATCGCAGTACGGGCGGGCGGGCGGTGGCAGTTCTTCGCCCCAGGGCATTATTGGGTGCCATGCGGCATGCTGGACTGGCGGGACGAAGGAGTGACGGCCCTGCTTTGCGATTCCCGGAAGGTCCTGTTTGAAGACACGACCGTATCGCCGGCCGAGATGTCGCAATCGCACAGGAAAGGGCGATTTGCCCTTGACGCGGAAGGGACGCTGGAGGGGAGCGTCGAACAGGCGATGACCGGCCATCTCGCGGTCGATGTGAAAGAGGAAGAGTGGAACAAGGCTCCAGATGTCATCGACCGGGATTTGCGCGAGGAGGTTGCCAAGCGCCTGCCGACGGCGGAAGTGAGCGACATCCATTGGGAGAACTTCGGCACGCCCGGTCTTCCGGTGACGGTGCGCTACCATGTGCGGGTGCCAGGATACGCGGAACGCGCTGGGTCGCGGCTGGTGCTGGCTCCCGGTTTCTTCGCTGCGGGCCGGCCGGCGAGATTCGCCCCGGTCAAGCGCAGGTACCCGGTTTTCTTTCCGCGCGGCTGGGCCGAGTACGACGACGTCGAGATCGTCCTGCCGGAAGGATTTGAAATGGAGCAGGCCAGTGCTCCGCCCAATGTGGGCAATCCGGATGCCTCGCTGGGGGCGACCTTCTCGATGGGGTACGCCGCCGCACGGCGGCTGCTGGTCTATCAGCGCCACTTCGCGCTCGGAGGAAATCGGGCCCTCGGGTGCCGGACGGAGAACTACCCGGAATTGCGGCGGCTCTTCGAGAGTATTCATGAATCAGATACTCATGCGATCATGCTGAGGCGGACGGGGGCGGCGCCGGTGCGGGCGCCGTCGCCTGCGGCGGAGGCGGCGCACCCGGAGTCGGTCCCAGGGGTGGCCCAATGAGCCGGGAGTTCAACCTGATCCGGTTCGCGCGGCGGTGGCTGTTGCCGCCGACCTGGCTGCTCGCTGTGAGCACCGCGGCTTTCGCAGGGCCGCCACCGTGGCTGCAAGCGGCCGCCAGCCAGCCGACGCCTGATCTCGCGGGCGCTGCCCCGGCGGTGGTGTTGTTGAACGAAACCGTGGTGACGGTTGAGGACGGCGGACGGTCGAGCCGGCTCCATCGGGAGGCGATCAGGATTCTCACACCAGCTGGCAGAGCGGAGGCCAATGCCTGGGTTTCCTATGTCGACAAATCCGATTCAGTTCGAGGCTGTGAAGCTTGGCTGATTCGGGCAGGGAAGACGGTGAAGCTCCCCCGGCGGCATGACTGGGTCGACGTCGTCGAATCGGACAGCGAGACAGTCTACAGTGAATTCCGGGCCAGGATGGTTAGCTATGCCGACGGGGCCCTGCCGGGAGACGTTTTTGGCTACGAAACTCGCGTACAGGGGCCGATGCTTTTTTTGCAGGTCAAAGAGGGCTTGGGCGGCCGATTCCCGCTGGTGCTCGACCGGTTCGAACTGCAGATACCACGCGGATGGGCGTTGCACCCGGTGCTCAAGGGCTCCGCGACCCCTTTTGCCTCGGTCTCTCCGGACGGACGGGTGGCCTGTTGGGAACTGAGAAACCGTCCCTATCGTCCCAACGAACCGTGGGTGCCTGCCCCTGACGCAGCGGAGGCGGAATTAATGGTCTCGATCAATCCAGCGCCGGGGCACGGGGCGGAACTGCCCAGCGGATTCAACACTTGGGGAGAAGCCGTAGGCTGGGTGGACCGGTTGAATGCCAGCCAGAGCGATACCGATCCGGCGCTCGCCGCCGCGGTGCGGAAGCTCGTGGCGAACTGTCCCGACGATCTGGCCAAGATCCGCGCGCTCGGCTCCCATGTGCAGGAATTGCGTTACGCCGAGGTGAGTCGGGATATTGGCATTGGCTTCGGCTACCGGGCGCGAAAGGGTTCCGAGGTCCTGGCCAGAGGGTGGGGCGACTGCAAAGACAAGGCGTACCTGTTGCGGACGATGCTCCGGGAGGCGGGGATAAGGGCCTATCCGACCTTGGCCAGGCCGAAGATGTTTGGTGATGTTTATCCAGAATGGCCGTCGCCCTGGCAGTTCAATCACGTGATTGTGGCGATCGAAGTCGATGCGACGGTCGCCCTGCCAGCCGTCTTGCCGGTTTACCGATTGGGCCGGCTGTTGTTTTTCGATCCGACGGACCCGGATACGATCTTGGGAGACCTTCCGCAGCAGTTGCAGGGCTCCAACGTGCTTATTTGCGCTGAAGGCAGCGAAGCGTTGACGACGCTGCCTGCGTTGCCGGTCAATCCAGAGTATATGGTTGAAACGAAGGCTGAGTTCTCGCTGTCAGCCGACGGATCAGTGTCAGGGAAGCGGTCATTTGGCGGCGTTGGCCAGGCGGGCGCACACGCACGACATTGGCTGCGGACGACGTCGACCAACGATCAGGGCAAGAAGGTTGGAGAGAGCCTGGGCGGGGACTTGCGGGGCGCGGTGGTGACGAATGTGACTGCCGACGACGATCGCGTCTCTGGCTGCTGCTTTGTTGGCTTCGGATTCTCGGCTCCGAGTTTTGTCCAATTCCTGCAAGGTGGACTCATGCTGGTGCGACTTCATGTTCTGAACCGCGACCCGATCCCGAGGTTTGTGGAGAAGGACCGCCTGATGCCCGTTCAGATTCCGCCGGTGGGCGAGCACGACGAGGAGGTTATGCGATTGCCGGCCGGGTTCAACGTGGATGAGCTTCCCCCGAAAGCGGTGCTGACGGGTCCCTATGGGTCATACGAGAGTTCCTTCGAATGTGAAGGCCGGGCGGTCGTCCACCATCGGATGCTCACGCTCACTCCGGGGATTGTGCCAGTGAACGCCTACGCTGATTTCCAAAGATTTCTGTCGGACGTGGCGAAGGCAGACCGGACCGCGGTGGTACTGCGGCGATCCCAATAGCTTCGACAGGGTATTGCGCGACGCACCAAAGGAACAGCCCCACCGCGAGTCCGTGCGCCGCCCCTAACCTGCGTGGGTCGAGGCGGCACGCACCCGCGAATTCCGGCGGACAGTCTTTTGTCAAAGGTCAAGACATGGCGTCTTTGGGATCGCCCCCAGCCGGTGGCGGTACGGGTCCGCTTTCTCTTCCCGGCTGGTGCACGCGCACTACGCCGAGCCTCTTTTTACCCGGATATTTTCATTTGCCGGCTTGACTTGACCATTTAGTCAACTATATCTCTGGCCAACATGGGCCGCACCTCAGATGCCAACGAACGATTGATGGATGCCGCTCTCGACCTGATATGGGAAGAGAGCTACGGCGCCGTCACGATCGACGACATCTGCAAGCGCGCCGACGTGAAGAAAGGCAGCTTCTACTATTTCTTCAGCTCGAAGTCGGAGCTGGCGGTCGCGGCGTTGGAACGGCTCTGGGAGAATTCCTGGAAGCAACGGCTCGACACCGCATTCTCCCCGTCGCTCGACCCGCTGGCCCGCATCACCGGCTACCTGACTGCCGTCTATGAACTTCAGGTCGAGGTGAAGCAGAAGCATGGCAAGGTGCTCGGCTGCCCCGTGGTGTCCGTAGGTTCCGAGACCTGCACCTGCAACAACCCGGTCAATCTCAAGATTCGCGAACTCCTCAGCCGCAAGCGCCGTTACTACGAGTCCGCCATCCGCGACGCCGTCGCCGCCGGACTCATCCCGGCCTGCGATCCGGCGGAAAAAGCCCTCGCCTTTGCCGCTCTGGTCGAAGGCAGCGTCAGCCAGGCCCGCATCCTGAACAACCCGGAGGTTCTCCGGCATCTTCCCGACTTGGCGCTCGGGCTCCTCGGCGCCAAAGCTCCCGTCGCCGTCTTAACCTGAATCCAACGCGCATGCCTCTCGACATGCGCATTTTTTGTGACGAAAAGCTAGCTAACCAGTCAACTATTAGTCCTCCTTAACCATGCTCGCCTAACCAATAAGCCGAAGCTCTGGCCGCTTTCGACCGACCTCCCCAATCCACGCTACCCCGCCTACTACCCAAAAACATCGCCAAACGTCCAGTCCTCTCCGCCATGTCTAGTCCTACCACTCCTTCCCTCCCGATTGTCGCCCGTCCGAGCCCCCGTCTCTGGCTCCTCGCCACCGGGCTGTTCGTCGCCGCCGCCAGCGTCGGCTTTCTCGCCCTGCCATCGCACACCCACGCCGCACAGACCTCCGCCGCGGTCCCGCCGGCTCCGCTCGCTCCCAAGGTCACGGTCGCTCCCGTCGAACGGCAGCTCGTCACCGAGTACGAGGAGCTCACCGGCCACGTCGACGCCACCGAGACGGTCGAGCTGCGCGCCCGCGTTTCGGGCCACCTCGACACCGTGAACTTCGCCGCCGGCCAGCTCGTGAACAAGGGCGATGTGCTCTTCACCATCGATCCGCGCTGGTATCAGGCGCAGTTCGACCTTGCCGCAGCCCGCGCCGAGGTCGCTGCCAGCGAGGCCCGGCGCGCAGATGAGCTGGTTGCCGCCTCCGCCCTCTCCAGCGAGGAAGCAGAGAGCCGCCGCGCCCTCGCGCTCGAAGCGCGCGCGCAGCTCGATACCGCCCGGCTCGACCTCGAACATACGCAGGTACGCGCCCCGATCTCCGGCCGCATCGGCCGCGCCCT
>PMKA01000449.1:0-6838 GCA_003157575.1 Opitutia bacterium | reverse complement strand
CGCATTCCGGTCGACCTCCAGCTCGCCGACGAATCCGACTTCCCCCGCCAGGGCTACATCGAGTCCGCCGACAACCGCGTCAATCCCGCCACCGGTTCGCTCGTGTTGCGCATGGTCTTCTCCAACGCCGACCAATCGCTCCTTCCCGGCCTCTTCGCCCGTGTGCGCATTCCCATCAGTGCGCCGCAACCCGCGTTGCTCGTGAGCGAACGGGCCATCGGCACCGACCAGAGCCAGAAGTTCGTCCTCGCCGTCGACCGCAACAACACCGTCGCCTACCGCACCGTAAAGCTCGGCGCCACCCTCGGCGGGATGCGCGTCGTCCGCGAGGGCGTGCAGGCCGGCGACTCCATCATTGTCAACGGACTCCAGCGTGTCCGTCCCGGCATGACCGTCGATCCGGAGCAGCAGCTCGCCGCCGCCGGTCCCGCCTTCGCCACAGGCCGCACAGTCGCCGCGCTGCGCTAACCGCACGCTTCCGCCCGACCTTCCGCCCCGAAACGGCCGCCCGACCGCGCCCGCTCCAGCCACCGCTTTGCCCGCCACCTTCCGTTCGCCATGAACATCTCCGATTTCTTCATCAAACGCCCGATCTTCGCCGGCGTGCTGTCGACCGTGATCTTTCTCGTCGGCTTCATCGCCATGTGGCGCCTGCCGATCAGCGAGTATCCCGAGGTCGCGCCGCCGACCGTCGTGGTGCGCGCCGTCTACCCCGGCGCCAATCCCAAGACCATCTCCGAGACCGTCGCTGCGCCGCTTGAGCAGGCCATCAACGGCGTCGAGGATTCGCTCTACCTCGCCTCGCAGGCCACCAGCGACGGCGTGATGACCCTCACCGTCACCTTCCGCATCGGCACCAATCTGGACAACGCCCAGATGCAGGTGCAGAACCGCGTCTCCCAGGCGCTGCCGAAGCTGCCCGAGGAGGTCCGTCGCCTCGGCGTCACCACCACCAAGACCTCGCCCGACCTCCTCATGGTCGTGCACCTCTACTCGCCCGACGGCCGCTACGACGACATCTATATCCGCAACTACGCGACGCTGCAGGTCCGCGACGTCCTCGCCCGTCTCCCCGGCGTCGGCGAGGTGCGCGTCTTCGGCTCGGGCGACTACGCCATGCGCGTGTGGCTCGATCCCAACAAGGTCGCCGCCAAGGGCCTCACCGCATCCGATGTCGTCGCCGCGATCCGCGAGCAGAACGTGCAGGTCGCCGCCGGCTCCGTCGGCCAGCAGCCGAGCGCGGGACCTGTGGACACCGAGCTGCTCATCAACACCCAGGGCCGCCTCGCCTCCGAGGACGAGTTCGGCGCCATCATCGTGAAGACCGGCCAGGCCGGCGAACGCGTCCAACTGCGCGACGTCGCCCGGCTCGAGCTCGGCGCCTCCGAATACGCCTTGCGCTCGCGCCTCGACAACAAGTCCGCCGTCGCCCTGCCCGTCGCCCAGTTGCCCGGCTCCAACGCCATCGCCACCGCCGACGCCGTGCGCGCCACCATGAAGGAGCTCGCCGCCGGTTTCCCCGAGGGCCTGCGCTACGAGATCGCCTACGACACCACGATCTTCGTGCGCAGCTCCATCGAGGCCGTCGTGCACACGCTCTTCGAGGCCATCCTGCTCGTGGTGCTCGTCGTCATCCTGTTTCTCCAGACGTGGCGCGCCTCGCTCATCCCGCTGGCCGCCGTGCCCGTTTCCCTCGTCGGCACCTTCGCCGTGATGCATGCGCTCGGCTTCTCCATCAACGCGCTCTCGCTCTTCGGCCTCGTGCTCGCAATCGGCATCGTCGTGGACGACGCCATTGTCGTCGTCGAGAACGTCGAGCGGAACATCCACCTTGGCCACGCGCCGGTGGAGGCCACGAAGCGCGCGATGCGCGAGGTCAGCGGACCGGTCATCGCCACCGCGCTCGTGCTCTCCGCGGTGTTCATTCCCACGGCCTTCATCAGCGGGCTCACCGGCCAGTTCTACAAGCAGTTCGCGCTCACCATCGCGATCTCCACGGTGATCTCGGCGTTCAACTCGCTCACGCTCTCGCCCGCGCTCAGCGCGCTCCTGCTCCGCGACCCCCGCGCGCCCAAGGACGGCCTGACGCGCGCCATGGACCGCGCCTTCGGCTGGTTCTTCCGTCCGTTCAACCGCTTCTTCGAGTGGGCCTCGCACAAATACTCCGCCGGCGTCGCCCGCGTGCTGCGCGTCTCGACCATCGCGCTCGTCGTCTACGCTGGGCTGCTCGGCCTCACCGCGCTGCTGTTCCAGCGCACGCCGTCCGGCTTCGTGCCGACCCAGGACAAACAATACCTCATCGCCTTCACGCAGCTTCCCGCCGCCGCCTCGCTCGACCGCACCGACGCCGTCGTCCACCGCATGGCCGAGCTCGCGCTCGCCCATCCCGGCGTCGCCCACACCATCGCGTTCCCCGGCCTCTCGATCAACGGCTTCACCAACTCGTCCAACAGCGGCATCGTCTTCGTCGCCCTCAAGCCCTTCGCCGAGCGCAAGGCCGCCGAGCTCTCCGGCCCGGCCATCGCCCAGCAGCTCCAGAGCGAGTTCGCCGAGATCCAGGACGCCTACATTGCCATCTTCCCGCCGCCGCCCGTGCGCGGCGTCGGCACCATCGGCGGCTTCAAGCTCTACATCGAGGACCGCCAGGACCGCGGCCTTGACGCGCTCTTCGACGCCACGCAGGGGCTCATCGCCCAGGCGCGGCAGACGCCCGGCCTCACGGGATTGTTTTCCAGTTTCACCGTCAACACGCCGCAGCTCGCCGTCGATGTGGATCGCCCGAAGGCCAAGGCCCAGGGCGTGCCGCTCGCCAACGTTTTCGAGACGATGCAGATCAACCTCGGCTCGCTCTACGTGAACGACTTCAACCGCTTCGGCCGCACCTACCAGGTCGTCGCGCAGGCCGACGCCGAATTCCGCGGCCACCCGGACGACATCCTCCGGCTCAAGACCCGCAACGCCGCCGGTCAGCTCGTGCCCCTCGGCTCGCTCGCGAAGGTGCGCGAGACCTATGGCCCCAGCGTTGTAAACCGCTACAACGGTTATCCCGCCGCCGAGATCAACGGCGCCGCCGCGCCCGGCTACAGCTCCGGCGCCGCCGAGGCGATCATGGAGAAAGTCGCCGCCGCCAGTCTGCCGCAGGGCATGGCGCTCGATTGGACCGAGCTCACGTTCCAGAAGATCCTCGCCGGCAACACCGGCGTCTACGTCTTCCCGCTGAGCGTATTCCTCGTCTTCCTCGTTCTCGCCGCGCAGTACGAGAGCTTCCGCCTCCCGTTCGCCGTGATCCTCATCGTGCCGATGGCGCTCTTGTCCGCGCTCGTCGGGCTTTGGTTTACCCGGGGGGAGAACAACGTCTTCACGCAGATCGGCCTGATCGTGCTCATCGGCCTCGCCGCCAAGAACGCGATCCTGATCGTCGAGTTTGCCGTGCGCCGTCGCCAGGAAGGCGCGACCATCGTCGACGCCGCGCTGGAGGGCGCCCGTCTCCGCCTGCGCCCGATCCTGATGACGTCGATCGCCTTCATCGCCGGCGTCTTTCCGCTCGCCATCAGCACCGGCGCCGGCGCTGAGATGCGCCGCGCGATGGGCGTGGCCGTGTTCGCCGGCATGATCGGCGTCACGCTCTTCGGCCTCTTCCTCACGCCGGTCTTCTACGTCGTGCTTGCGAAACTCGGCGTCCGCCAGCCCGCGCTCGTACTCCCGGTCGCCGCGCCCGCGCCCGATGCCGCCTGAATCTGCAGCCGCACCTCCCGCCGCTCCCGTCATGGAAGCCTCGATTCATCCTCCCTCCGCCGGCCCGGCGGCCCTTTCCCGTGGCACGCTCTGGCTCATGTCCATCGCTGGCGGCGTGTGCGTGGCGAACAGTCTCGCAGCGTTCGGGCTCATGTGGGTGTGGGTCACGATTCCCATGCTCGTGCTCGGCGTGCTAATCATGGACGTAGGCGTGCAGACCGTGCAGGTCTCCGAACAGGGGATCGTCCTGGCGCTGCTGCCCGAAGCGCGCAGCCGGCTGAACACGCTGTACATGGTCGCCCGCTTCATCGGCGGGGCGGTCGGCTCGTGCGCCGGAGCCTACGCCTGGTCGTACGACCGCTGGTCGGCCGTGTGCGCCGTCACCCTCGGGCTGAACGTCGTCGCTTTCGCCGTCCATGCTCTCGCCCGCCGGCCCCAGCCCCAGGCGCTTGCCGCTCCAGAGCTCTCTGCCGCCTGATCCTCGGCCAACCCTCCTCCGACTCCCCGCGTCCTCCCTTCGCATGAAACTGTTCCTTCCGCTTCTGCTCGCCGGCCTCCCGGCCGTCACCGTTTTCGCGGTTCCGCTCACGGTCGGACCCGACTACCACCGACCCGACACCGCCGCACCCGCCGCCTTCCGCGACACGACCGCCGATGCCGGTGCGTGGAAGATCGCCACGCCCGCCGACCGAATCGCCCGCGGTGCATGGTGGGAGATCTTTGGCGACACTGCGCTCGACGATCTGGAAACCCGCGCCCTTGCCGCGAACGAGGACCTCCATGCCGCCGCCGCCCGCGTCGAGCAGGCCCGCGCCGCCGCCGGCCTCGCCCGCAGCGCCTACTGGCCGCAACTCGCCGCCGGGGCGTCGCTCCTCCGCGAACAGACTTCGACCACGGTGGACAACGTGGCCCCCGCGCCTCTCGCCACCACTTATGGCACGCCGCTGGGCGCCTCCTGGGAACTCGATCTCTTCGGGCGCGTGCGGCGGCAGAGCGAAGGTGCCCGCGCCGAGGCCGTCTCCAGCGCCGCCGATTTCGAGAACGTGCGGTTGGCGCTCACCGCCGAGGTTGCCTCCAGCTACTTTGGCCTCCGCACGCTTGATCGCGAAACCGTCCTCGTGGCCGACGGCGTCGACCTGCGGAGCCGGGCGCTCAAACTGGTGACGGCGCGCCGGGCCGCAGGCGCCGCGACCGATTTCGACGTGGCCCGCGCCGAGGCCGAGCTCGCCGCCACCGAGGTGGAGGCCGCTGACCTCGCCCGCCGCCGGGCCGGCGGTCAGAACGCCCTCGCCGTCCTGCTTGGCTCCGCCGCACCGGAGTTTCAACTGCCTCCGGCGACGACGGCACTCGCCAGCCAGCCGCCGACCGTCCCTGCCGGCTTGCCGGGCGACCTGCTTGAGCGTCGCCCCGATGTCGCCGCCGCCGAAGCCGCTCTGGCGGCCGCCAACGCCCGCATCGGCGTCGCCAAGGCGGCCTTCTTCCCGTCGATCACGTTGACGGGCTCGGCCGGTTACGCCAGCGGCGACATCGACCGGCTGTTCCAGGCCGATTCGCGCATTTGGTCGGTAGGACCGGGCGTGTACCTCCCGATCTTCCAGGGCGGGCGCAACCGCGCCAACCTCCAGCGCAGCCGCGCCGCCTACGAGGAAAGTGTCGCACTTTTTCGCCAACGCGTGCTTGTGGCATTAGGTGAGGTGCAGGATGCGCTCACTGCCACACAACTCCTCGCCACCCAGGCCGCCGCACAGGAGCGTACCGTCGTCGCCGCCCGGCGCGCCGGACAACTGGCGCAGACCCGGTTCGAGGCCGGCTTCGTGAACTATTTGGAGGTCATAGACGCCCAGCGCACCGTCCTGTCCGCCGAGCGCGCCACCGCCCAGCTCACCGCTCAACGCCTGCTCACCAGCGTGGCGCTGATCAAGGCGCTCGGCGGAGGCTGGGTCCGCCCGTTGAGCATCGATTCCCTGATTGCTGCCAGATGACACGCCCTTCCATTCCAACAACCATCTGCCTGCGACAATGAAAACACGCACCCTCGGCCGTTGAACATCCTTCTCCACCAACCAATGACTACCAATGCTCCCTCCCTGTCCGATCCGCTCCCGCTCGGCGACCTTGTCCTGCCCAACCGCGTGATCATGGCGCCGCTCACCCGCGCCCGCGCCGGCGCGACGCGCGTGCCCAACGCCCTCATGGCGGAGTACTACGCCCAGCGCGCCTCCGCCGGACTCATCATCTCCGAAGCCACCTCCGTCGACCCGATGGGCGTCGGTTATGCCGATACGCCGGGCATCTGGTCGCGAGAGCAGGTCGCCGGCTGGCAACTCGTCACCCGCGCCGTGCACGACGCCGGCGGTCGGATCTTCCTGCAACTCTGGCATGTCGGTCGCATCTCGGATCCGGTCTTTCTCGACGGCAAACTGCCGGTCGCCCCCAGCGCGATCGCCCCCGAGGGCCACGTGAGCCTCGTGCGTCCGTTGAAGCCCTACGTCACGCCACGAGCGCTCGAACGCGACGAAATCCCCGGCATCGTCGAAGCCTATCGACGCGGCGCGGCCAACGCGCTGGAAGCCGGCTTCGACGGCGTCGAGCTGNNCTGCTCGACCAGTTCCTGCAGGATCGCACCAACCGCCGCACCGACGACTACGGCGGCCCGGTCGAAAATCGCGCGCGCCTCATGCTCGAGGCCGTCGATGCCGCCATCTCGGTCTGGGGACCGGGCCGCGTCGGTCTGCATCTCGCCCCGCGCGGAGACGCCCAGTCGATGGGCGATTCCAATCCGTCACGGACGTTCGGATACGTGGCCCGTGAA
Source organism: Opitutia bacterium (assembly GCA_003157575.1). Taxonomy (GTDB): domain Bacteria; phylum Verrucomicrobiota; class Verrucomicrobiia; order Opitutales; family Opitutaceae; genus Fen-1467. Next base: position 291 of record PMKA01000449.1, on the reverse strand, counting down.
ACCGGACGGCGCAAGCTCGCCTTTCTCTTCGCCCGCGAAAGCCTCGCGCCCGGCCGCATCGGTCCGGAGCTGAAGAAGGCGTTCGGCGGACCGTTCATCGCCAACCACGGGCTCACCCCCGCCGACGCCGCCGGGTTGTTGGCCCGAGGTGAAGCCGATGCCGCCGCTTTCGGAGTGCTCTTCATCGCCAATCCCGACCTGCCGCAACGCATCGCCGCCGGCGCGCCGCTGAACGTCCCCGACCAGACCACCTTCTACGGCAGCGGCGCACACGGCTACACCGACTATCCC
>PMKA01000270.1 GCA_003157575.1 Opitutia bacterium | reverse complement strand
GGCCATTACCCCGGCCTGGCCGGCAAGATGTATCAGCGCCCTGACCCAGGGCAGGGCGCGCCCCGCAGAACCAAGAGTTGGCACTCGATCGTGCCGCCGCTGGGTGAGGCCGGCTAGCGTGTCTGGTAGTTACTGGGCGAGTATCCCGTCCAGCGTCTGAACGCTCGGCTGAAGGCGCTGGGTTCGGAGAATCCCAGGCGCTGCGACAGCTCCGCAATGGTTTCGTCACCGCGCGCCAGGCTGGTCAGGGCGGCTTCGCGCAACACCTGATCGCGGATCTCCGAGATCGACGTGTTCTCCTCACGCAGCCGGCGCCAGAGCGTCGGCCGACTCATCCCGACTCCGGCGGCGATCTGCTCAATGGTGCACGGCGGATTTCCGAGGCGGTCCTCGATGATGCGGCGTACTCGGTCGCTGTGGGAGGTGTAGAAGTCGCACTCGGCGAGCAGGCTGGCCGGAGCGTCTTCGAGAAAGCGCTCGACATCGTCGTGACTGCGTACCAACGGTTCGGCCAGCACGTCGGCGTTGAAGACAAGCGCGGCCTTCGGTGCATCGAAGAGCGTCGGTGCTCCGAACACCATGTGATAATTCGTGGGTCCTGCCGGCCTGGGGTGGGGGAAGTCCACCCGACGAAGGACGAGCGGCCGTCGGATCGCCCAGTTGATAACGCGGTGTACGACCGCCAGCAGTCCCTCGGACACCAGACCGACGCATGCGTCTAACGCGGCGAGGTCGATCGACAGTGACGCGATATCCCCGGACTGTTCGACCGTGAGGGCCGGCAGCCCCGGAAGTGCGGCGCGGAACTCTCCGTAGCGCGTTACTGCGGTGGCCAAGGTCGGCGCGCTGCACAGGGCGAACGCGAGCAGCCGGAGTGCTCCGCTCGGCAGGCTGATCCTGCCCAGACCCATCAGATCGTCGTCTGCGACACGCCACAAATGTTGTGTCCCAAGCGTGACGTTGCTGCGCGTGATCTCTAGACAGTGGTGCAGATGTGTGGGCGGGGAGATCTTTGCCATCCGCACAAACGCAGGCAGATCCCATCGGTGCTTGATCGCAAGGCGGACGAATTCCTGGACCTGATGCGCCGGCATGGTGTAGCCCAGATCTGCACCGGAGGCGTAAAGAGGGGCTCTTCTGCCTCGCAGTCGCCGATCGAAAAGCAGCACTCTGCCGGCCGGTTCGGGCCGGGATCGGTTGAAGGGCTGATCGTTCCGTTGCGGAGCGGTCATTGTGAGCCTCCGATCAGCACGAATCGAATGGAGCGGTCAGCCAACGGTCGTCGACCTTGTCTAACGGCCTCGGTAAGGGTTCCCGGCCAAGCGGTTAATATCGTTCATCTAGATTCTTGATATTATCATGGAGCGTGTCCTGGATCACAGAATTAATCGCATGTGAGCGCGGCAACCCGCCACGGCCAGAACGCGGATCGCCGCGCACGCGCCCCGTCGTGGCCGAATCAGGAAATAAGGCCAAGATGTCGGTCCGTCGCACGGGTTTACCTGGATGAACTCGATCCGGCCGTTGGTGGCCGTGTACGTGACGCTGCGGCATAAGCGGTTCACTTGCCCATCGGAGCGAAAGGCCCACCGCCTTTCCGCTCGTTCGCCATCAAGCGCCGCGATCGCAGTCGATACCCGCTGGTGCACCAACCGTCGCTGCGACCTTCGCAATGACCAGTCGGTCGGTCGCCTGAGCGACGATGCATCTATGGGTAGCCACCCCATGTACGTCGCCCCCATCAGTTCTGACGGCACGTACACCGTCAGTGGCCAAGGCTGTTGTCTGGAGGACCGCTCGACTCACGGCAGAGCCTTACCATCGGGGCCATTACCTTTTCCCTGTGACCGACACCGCGCGGCGCCCGGTCGGCTGTGCGAGTTCGAACTATCGCGCCGCATTGAGGGAAGTATCCCCGTTCACCGCGTCAGCGGGTACGTGGCGCGCGCTTGTTGGCGCGCGAATCGGTATCGGCGCCGGCGTTGCCGATATGGGTGTAGGACAGCCCGTGTCGTTGAGCGACGCTCGGCGGCAGATCGCGCGCCTCCCACAGCGCGCGCACGGTGCCCTGGATAGCCTGTGGTCGGCGCGCCGCTATCTCTTCCGCTAATTCCGCTGCACGGGAGCGCAATTGATCGTCCGGCACGACCTCGGTAACCAGCCCGATCCGCAGCGCGGTATGGGCACTGAGTCGTTCTTCGCTGCCGAGCAATGCCCAGCGCATCACGTCCCCGAAGGGCACCCCGCGGGCCAGCATGCCCATCGGCTCGAGCGCGGACACGACGCCGGCGTTGGCGTGCGGGTCGAAGAATACCGCCGATTCCGAGCAGATCGCAAAATCGGACTCGTTGACGAAATACATTCCGCCGCCGGCCACCATGCCGTGCAGTGCCGCGATCACCGGCTTCCACACCCGGTGCGCCTTGGGGCCCAGCAGGACGCCGGGATCCTCCTGGTTGAAGATCGGCTCGTGATACCACCACGGACCATCCCCGACGTCGATTCCCGTGCAGAAGGCCCGCTCGCCGTTACCCCGGACAATGGCGACCCGAATGTCCTCGTCGTCCCGGGTCCGGCGCCAGGCTGTCGCCACCTCGCTAGCCATACGTTCATTGAAGGAATTCAGCTTCTCGGGCCGATTGAGCGTCAGCGTCGCGACATGGTCGCTGACGTGGAATTCGATGGTCTCAAAGTCGGTCATGTCTGTCACGCACGCTCCTCGCGTTCTCGGGGTCCGCTCTCCAACCGCCCGAATACTCGGCCCAGTCTTCAGTGCCGGCAGGCAGCGGTGACGCGGAATTGGGCCTTCGCCGCAAATGCGTCTTACGATAACGCCGTTGGTTACAACGTCAACCTAGTTTTACAAGTAGCCCCCAGTGGTGGACTGTGAAACTGCGCCCTTGTCCGTCATCTGGGCGCACGCCGTGCCCACTGCTTCCGGAACGAGGGTTTACCCGAGGGGTGGCGCGGTTGCGGTCGTGATGCCGAAAGTCTCGGGTTCGGGCGCACTCCAAGTCGACGGCGACTGCCATCGGCTGCCGACGCTCGGCGCCCTAATGCGCGTGCCCGGCCTGCGCCTCACTTTCCCGGGTGAGTCCGGCCGCGAGGATCAGTTCCTCGTGCAGCTCAAACCACACGGTGTGATACGAGTCGACGATCGGACGCGTCAGCCAGGTCGTCTCTCCCGATTGCACTTTCGCCAATGCGGCCGCTAACTTGTCCGAATAGCTTGCCAGACGGGGCAGTTCGTTCGCAACGGCCGTGGTAATGGGTGTCACTCGCTCGTGCACGTCAGCGAGTCGGGCCAACACCGCCGAGTCGTATTCTTCGTCGTCGTGCATATTCGGTTCGCCGTTCTTGAGCTGCCAATCCGCCACCAACGTCTTGAAATCAGCATTAACGCTGCGGAATTTTTCGTAGGCGCCGCCGATAGCAGCCTGGTCTGCGTTCTCCCGCTCAGCCGCGAGCAGCTCTTTGAGTCGGGTACGACCCTCCGGGGAGAGCCGGACCGTCTTACCCTCGATGAGCAATCCTGCCTCGGTTGCCGCTCTAACGGCCGCGGCGACAGCGGTGGGGTCTTCACCGGCGGCGGCTGCGATGTCGGCCGGATCAATTCGGCCTTTGAGGCGAACTGCTTGCAGCACCTTCAGCTCGATCATCACCGAATCCTTCCGACGATCCTTAGATCGCCATCGTGGCGACGTCAGTTGTTAGGCGGCGAGCCAATCCCCTGACTTCTGAATGTATATCCTTCAGATGTATAGCAGGGACCGATCATAGTCGCTTCGGGTGCTTGACCAGACCTGCGACCTCACCACCAAGCGCCGTGGCGGCAGCTTCACTGCGCCCTGCACGCGACCGGAGAAGGAGACGGTAGATGGCCACCAGAATCGCCGTGGTGACGGGTGCTGCCAGCGGAATGGGCAGACTGACGACGGAGCGGCTCGCAGCAGCGGGATGGGCTGTGGCCGCTGTCGATCTCCCCGGACCGCAACTGGACGCTGTCGCCGCCGAGACCGGTGTGATGCCGTACCCGTGCGACGTGTGCGATGACAGCCAAGTGACCTCCACCGCGCAGTCCGTTGTGGAACGGTTCGGCGCGGTCGACCGATTGGTCAACGCCGCCGGCATCGCGCTCCCGGGCCGCATCGAGGATTTGCCTACAGGCGCCTTCGAACGTTCGATGAACGTCAACTACCTCGGGACGGTGCGTTGGGTGAAGGCCGTGCTGCCGGGCATGTCCGCCCGCGGCGCCGGTGAGATCGTGCTGTTCGCGTCGCTGGCGGGATGGATGCCCACGCCCGGGATGGCCGCCTACACGGCCACCAAGTTTGCCGTGGTGGGCTTTGCGGAGACCTTGGCTATGGAGCTGGAGAGCAGCGGTATCCGCGTGCGGTGCGTCTGCCCCGGAGCAGTCCAGACGCCGATGCTCGACGACATCATGGCGCACGGAATGTCCGAGCGGCTGAAGAATCTGTCGCGGCCCGTGGCTCCAGAGCAGGTGATCCAGGCCGTCGAGGCGTCGTTGAGCCGGCGGCATGCGGGGATCTACGTCTTTCCCGGCGCCTCGACCAAAGTGCTGTGGCGTGCCCGCCGGCTGTCGCCACGGACGCTTGCCGGCGTGGTTCGCCGGCTCTCGGCCGTTAACTGATCGGCGGGCAAGGCGCGCCGCTGTGGGCAGCCGTGCGCTGTGATGGGATCGCGAAGATCCTTTGCTAGCAACGGGTTCCTGAACCTCGTTGTCTGCTTCGGGTGCCGCGAGTCAGGCGGTGCTGAGCACCAGACGAAAGTAAGCCCACTGGCATCGGCCACAAACCCAAATCGTTCCGGTTCTCAAAATCGGGCCCAATCACGTTGCGCGACTTGGCAATCGCTGCGCGGCCCTCACGTCGCCACGGCCGCCAGAAGCATGTCGACCAGGGCCTCGGTATAATTGTTGGCCTCCTTGGCAAGTCGCCGCATGCGTGACGGCGGTGTCACCATGTATTGCATCAGCAGGGCACCGAAGAGGGCATCCAGCATCAGGGTAACGGGCGTATTTTCTGGCAGATCGCCGCGGATGATCCCGCGCTGCGTGATCGATCGCATAGCGGCCGCTTGAGCGCCCACGAATTCTGCCCAGCGGGGGGCCAGTTCCGGCACCGAGCGTGCTTCGGCGCTCAATCGGACCACCACGTCACCGACATCGCTGACAAGGAGATTAAAGATGCTGCGGCTCAGGACAAGTAGATCGCTGCGAAGGCTACCGGTGTCGGTATCCAACGGTAGGGCGATGCGAGCCTCAAGNNCGAGGAGTAACGCCGTTTGGTCAGCCCAGCGCAGGTATATCGATGACTTGCCGACTCGGGCTTCCCTGGCCACCGCGTCGATGCTGAAACCGGCCCAGCCGACACGCCCATACAGCTCGCATGCGGCTTGGCGTACTCGTTGCTCCATGGTCGGGTCGCGGGGGCGGCCGGTGCCCGTATTCGCAGCTGGTGTCATGACCGTCCTTGCCTGTTCGACTGCGCCGCATCGCCACTTGCATGTGCAAACTACTGGAGCGCCATTATGGAACGTGCGCCGGGAATCTGACGTACCAGGGTGGAGCTCGACGGGCTTGACGTCGGGAGCGCCTTATTAGCGGTCGAGCAGACTGTCGGCGATACGGCCACGATGCGTCGACGGCGACCCGTATGTCGCCTCGAGCGCTTTCACCCGTCGCAGGTAGAGGTGCAGGTCGCATTCCCAGGTCACCCCAATGCCGCCGTGCAGTTGAACGGCGTCGCTGACAACCGCGACGGCATTGCCGGTGGCCACGGCTTGGGCTAACGATGCCGACAGGGCGGCCGTTTCGCCCTCCGCCAGCGCCCATGCCGCACCGTAGACCGCCGACCGCGCGTTTTCGACAGCTACGAGCATGTCGGCAAGGCGGTGTTTGACGGCCTGGAAGGTGCCGATTGGAAGGCCGAATTGGTGGCGTTCGGTGGTGTAACGCGCGGTGGTCTGCAGGGCGCTTGCAGCCGCACCCGCTGCCTCGGCGGCCGCTAGCGTCATCAACAGTTCGCCGGGCCGCTCGCTGATGTCGGTGCCGGACAACAGTTCGGCGTCTGCGTCCCCGAATTCCGCGGCGGCGGCTGGTCGGGTGCGATCTACGGTCGGCAGCGCGCTGACTTGCGCTGCCTCGGTCACAAGCCATCGCACCTGCCCATCCTCGTGTGCCGGCACGAGAAGCGCGGTCGCCGCGCCGGCATTGGGGATGAGCGGAATATGCCCGCTCAGTCGCCACCGCGCGCCGTCACGGTGCGCCTCGACCGCCTTGAGATTAGCTGGGGTGGGCAGGACGATACCGGCGACAGCTTCGCCCCGAGCCAGTGGGAACAGCAGCCGCTTGCGCTGTTCTTCAGAACCCAATAGCGCAACGGTTTCCGCGGCCGCAGCGTGCTCGCTGAACGGGACCGCCGCCACCGCGCGGCCCAGTTCCTCGGCGATGATCACCTGTTCCACGGGCCCGCCGCCGCCGCCTTCGTAGGCCTCCGGGACTCCGACGCCGACCACGCCGGCGCTGCAGAGCACGCTCCAGAGCCGCGTGTCGATCATCGATTGGCCGTCATAACAGGCGCGCGGATCGGCTTGTTGCTCGCACACCCCGGCGATCAGGCTGCGTAGCGCCTGGTGTTCTTCGGTGAATTCGAACTTCATCTATGCATCGGCCCACGGGTCTCGAGGCTGCCCGAGGATGCGCTCGGCCAGCACATTGCGCTGGATTTCAGAGGTGCCGCCGCCGATCGTGGATGCGCGTGTCCGCAGCCAGCCCAATGCCCATTTGCCTCGATTGGGCGCATCAGGGGCGCCCCGGTCGAGGATGGCGAACTCCCCGCCCAGATCGAGCGCCAACTCGTGCAGCTTTTGTTCGACGTGCTGACCGAACAACTTCGACATTGCGCCCTCCGGGCCGGGTTCCTTGCCGGCGAGGACCCTGGCCAGATTCCGCATCCCGTTGAGCCGCACCAGTTCGACGTCGATCCATGCCTGTGCGATCCGGTCTCGGAAATGTGGGTCGTCGGCGGCGCGAACACCTTGCGGATCAGCTACTTTCGCCATCGTGATCGCTTTGCGCAACGTTGCAGTCAACGCCATCTGCTGGCCCATGAACAAAATCGCGCGCTCGTTGGCCAACGTCGTGCGAGTGACGTTCCACCCTCCATTGAGTTCGCCGATCACATTGGTCAGTGGGACGCGTACCTCGTCGAGAAAAACCTCGTTGAAGCCTGCGTCACCGGAGATCTGGCGGATGGGACGAACTTCGATGCCGTTGGCGGTCATCGGCACCAGAACGAAGCTGATGCCGCGGCGTTTAGGCGCGTCGGGGTCGGTGCGCACCAACGCGAACATCCAGTCGGCGTACTGGGCACCCGATGTCCAAATCTTTTGTCCGGTGATCACCAGGCTGTCACCGTCGACGACACCGCGAGTACGCAGCGATGCGAGGTCGGATCCGGCTCCCGGCTCGGAAAAGCCTTGACACCAAACGTGCCTACCGTCGAGCATCGGCGGCAGAAAGCGTTGTTGCTGCTCGGATGTGCCGTGCGCGATCAGGGTCGGCCCGCACAGGTTGATACCGATCCGGCCGGCCAGCGGGGGAACCCGGCGCTCGGCCGAAGTGAGGTAGAAGATCAGCTGCTGTCGGGCCGTGGCCGCGCGGCCACCGAATTCGAGCGGCCAGGTGATCGCCGCCCACCCACCGGCCGCCATCTGCGACTGCCAGTCGCGGGCCAACGCCTGTTTATCAGCATCACGGCCGGCGTCGGCGAGCTTCTCGTGCATTGCCGGGAGATGGGTGTCCAACCACGTCATCCACTCCTCGGCGAAGGCCGCATCGTCTTCCGACAGGTCAATGTCCAGTTCGCCGAGCCCGGACGGCGCCAGGGTTTCCTGCTGCACGCCAAATACTATAACCTGGTTGTTGATTTAGTGGCTTAATGGTGGAGTGTTCGATGTTCGATGAGCGTTGGCCGCAGGAGGCTGAGGAACTCGGGGACGCGCTCGCTACCGTCCTTGCCAAGTACTGCACACCGGAGACGTTGCGGGCCTTGGACAGCAGCGATTCGGAGACGGCCGGCCCCGTTGAGCAACTTGATCGGATGCTGCGCGATTTCGGGCTGTGGGACCTTCCCGCCGACCCTTACCTGTTGACCCGAGCGGCGGTCACGCTGGGCGCCCACCTCGCACCGGTGCCGTTCGTCTCGGCCATGCCGGCCTATGTCTTGCTCGGCGAGGCGGGCGTGGCCAATGGTGTCGACCGGCCGGTGGTGCCCGCTGGGCTGTTGCGGGTCGTGGTGGCGCTGGACTCAGGCCTTGGGATCTCCCCGCTGCCGGATGCGATACGCCACAGCGCCGCGGGGGAGCGGGTCGTGCTCGTCGACGACATCAACCCGCAGGCTTGCCCTGGCGACGTCGGCGCCATGCGCGCCTGGGGGTTCCTGTTGGAATCGGCCCAATTGGTAGGCGCCGCACAGGCGCTGATTCGCTACGGCGTCGACTACGTCGCCGACCGTCGGCAGTTCGGGGTACCGGTCGGCAGCTTTCAGGGCGTCGCCCACCCGTTGGCGGATGTGGCGACTGCCGTGCAGGCCGCCGATCTGCTCACCCGTCACGCCGCATACCTTGCAGCTGCCGACGGCACCCCGCCGGTTTTCGCTGCAACGATGGCAGCGGCCAAGGCACGTGCCGCCGCGCGGCAGGCGGCTGCATCCGTGCATCAGGCGCTGGGCGCGTACGGCTTCACGATTGAGGCGGACTGTCAGCTGTATTCGCGGCGCATCCGCACGTGGAGCGCCGCGATGCCTGACCCGGGGCCGTGGCTGGCCGAACTGGCCCGAACTCTGGCCGACCCGGCCAACCGCGACCAGGTCACAGACTTGTGGCAGTTCGACCGTGGATTCACCTTGCCCGGATGGGCGCGCGAAATCGGTTGAGCAACCAAAGCATGTGACAAGAATCGAGATGGTGTATGCAGAGTCGAACCGTAGCCGCAGCGGCGCTGGTAATGGTCGGTTTAGCGGGCTGCTCATCGCCACCATCGTCCGCCCCTGCCGTGCCGCCCGGCGCTCTTCCCGGGGGCAGCGCCCTGGTGACGATCGACGACAGCAAGATGATCACTTCTGGCGTGGTGAGCTGTCTGCCGATCGGATCCTGGATGAGGATCACCATCGGCGACGCCGCGGCCGGCGTTTTGATCACCGTCGACACTACGAACGAGCTGATCGCCAAGTCAGTTGCCTTTAATGCTTTCGGCGGGTTCACTGGCAGCTAC
>PMKA01000531.1 GCA_003157575.1 Opitutia bacterium | reverse complement strand
GAGGCCGGGTCGTGCTCGTCGGCGGCGAGCGTCTCGATGCGCTGCTCGAGCTCCGCGAGCCTGGCCGAGAGCACCTGGACCTCGCGCTGCATCGCGGCGAACGGCGAGATGGCCTCGACCACGTGGCGGATCCGCTCGTCGCCGCGCTTCTGCCACTCGTCGAAGGTCTTCTGCGACAGCTCGACGAAGTCGCGGACGGCGCCGGCCGGATCCGGGCGCTCCTTGTCGGCCGCCGCCTTCTCCACGCCCGGCTCCTCGGCGGCCGCCGCGGCCGGGGCCTCGGCGCCATCGGGGCCCGCCAGGGGCTGGCCGTCCTCGCCGCGGTCGCGGCGGAAGGCGGAGCGGACCTTGCCGCCGGCCTGCGCGACGAACTCCTGGATGGACTCGCCGCCGGTCTGGATGAGGTGACGCATCGCCTGCAGCGGGAGGAAGCTCTTCTGCTTCTTCTCCTCCTCGAAGATGATCTGCGCGAGTGTGGCTGCGGTCAGGTCACGCCCTGTCTCCTTGTCGACGACCCGAATTTCCTCACCTTGACGGACGAGCGCCCCGAGCGCGGTTAGCGTGACATAGCGACTCTCGTGGGTGTCATAGAGCTTACGGTTTGAGTAGTGCCTGATGGTTCGCATGGTTCGGCCCAGATGGTCTCACGCCCTGGGCACCGGCGCAAAAACGCAAATCAGGACAGCGCATGATGAGGCAAAGGCGACACGAACGAGCGGCAAATCCCATCTGACAATCACGGAGGTGCCGCGTCGACATCCGCTCAACATTGCCAAACCATTCATCGCGATACCGAAACGCCATCCAAGACCTGCTCGTTGCAATCCACTGGCAATGCTCCGATTCCTTGAGCCATCTCGCATCGAGCAAGCGCGGAGCGACCTTCTCGCGAGACATGCCCCAGAGAAATGGAATACTCCCTCATCTAGTCAATGGCCCGAGCTACAATTGCAGACCGAGATGCGCTTTCACGCACAGGATGTATTCCCGGTCTGTTGCCAGGAAGTGACGCAGTAACCATNNATGGACTCTGGCGAGAAACTCCATGTGCTCGCCGCGATGGTTCGACAGGTTAGGATAGCCACAGGTTGCCATCAGCTCTTCCTCGCTGGCGAAATGTGTCTCGGTGTATGAGCAAAGATCGTCAAGGGCGTTCCGAATGACCTGCTCTCCGTTTCCCCGTGAAACAGCTTCGTACAGGTAGTTCGCGACCGCCAGAAGGTGCGCGTGGTCGGCATCGATCTGCGGGATGTGGGTCCGGTACGAGTCCTTCCAGACGACGAACGGCAATTTTGGCTTCTCCGTCTTGCACGGACGACAGGGATGCTCGGCCCGAACTCGGCCGGTGGGGATAGGCTAGGGTCGAGGCGTTGGGCTACCAGCAGAGTTCGGGCCACAACATCCGGTGGCTACATCGGCAGCCGCAGGAGGAATGTTGGGGCGTGCCGGTTCGGCTGACCGCGCCCCGACGGCAAGGTTCGGGCGGCCACTGTGGCGGGAGAGCTCGCGGCTACCATGGCCATCCGTCGAGAACTTTGTTGATTGCGCAGCCCTGCGGTAGTCANNGCTACCATGGCCATCCGTCGAGAAGTTCATTGATTGCGCGCAACCGTCCGGCCGGGGGCGCGTAACTCCGTACCCGTCCGGAGGCGGCGACAGAGTTCAGAGTTCTTGGCAAGGAGCCTCCTGGATTTCGATAGGGTGCGGAGAGTTGTAACGGGCGCGCCGTGCCCCTGACATTTGGGCGAGGATCCCGAGGCTCCTTGAATCTCCTCGGCGGCGCCGCTAGGGTGCTCCAGCCGCGACGAAGCGGAGCACTCGTTTCGCGAGATGGCGCGCTTTGCGCTCAGCGGCGTCAATCTGCGACGCCGAACACGGCGGGGAGATGGTCAGCCCGCTGCCATCGATATTTTGTATGCCGATTCGTACTGTGGCCTCATCCCTGCTGAAGGCAGTCGCTACAACACGCTGGAGCAGAGGGAACCGCAGACCCACGGGCCAGTCCTCGGGCTCCGGCCCGAGGAGGATGGCGTGGTACTCGTCGCGGGCAAGATCCGCATCCACCCTAGAGATCTCGCCAACAAGGACGACTCCTTTCGCGAGGGGATATTTGCAGCGAAATCGCCAAGACAAGCCGATTCCAGGGCCAGCCTGATCCCGCCAGTTCGAGTAGGCTGCCAACTCCAGCTCTGCCTCCTGATAGCGTTGCAAGTTCTTGAGGTGCGCACCTGCCAGCCGTCTCTGGAGATACTTGGTGGCGGCATGAAGATCATCGGACGCATGCAGGTTGTATATAGCCTCGCGGGTCAGCGAAGCGTACGAGGCCCGGCGGATTTCGCTGCCCTGATTCTGCGCCTCAACCCAAGTCTTCGCATCCAGTCGGATAGACTCGAGCGAGCGGTGGCTGATGCGAAATGGGCGGCTGGATATCAAGGGGGGCCTATGACAAAAGACCGCTTAGGGTTGGATAGCGGCCCCATACTTGGGCCGCTTCTTCGGCCCAGCGTTTGTACATGTTGATCGCGGCATCACCGTCGAATGAGTTGGATCGTAGTTCCGGGAATGTGAGCAGCAACTCGGNNGTCGGCCAGGTTGCGTCGCCCTGTGTCCCCAGGGGGAAGCGCTGAGAAATCCTCAGTCCAAACATCGCGCTTGTATGTGGTGTCATCCTTGCCCAGGCTCTCAATGGCGATTCGGCGTACGAAGCAGGGAACGCATTCGCCGCAGTGGCCCCCCGCCACGCGAGAGTTCTTCCAACAGCTCGAGGCGAGCGGGACTAGATCCGGCCGTTTGTCGTGAACGATCTTCACAACTTCACGCTTCGTCTTCAGGAGATACGGGTTCTCGATGGTGAAACCTTGGCCTAGGGCGGCCGAAAGGAAGCCCCGCATGGCAAGCAGAACATCAGGATGTGCCGTGTGCGTGGAGAACGC
>PMKA01000436.1 GCA_003157575.1 Opitutia bacterium | reverse complement strand
ACGGGAAACGGATTCGCCTCCTGCAGCCGGGAGGCGTAAGCGGAGTCGCCGTTTCGGTTCAGGCAATTGAGCTTCAGTTCGACGAGGGCTGTGGCCAGCCCGGCGGCATCGCACGCCCTCGCCATGCAGCGCGCCGATTCCCCGATTCCCAGCTCATTGCGGAACCAGCCGACGATATTTACGCCCTGGGGAGCGGCCAGTTTCCGCAGGCGGGGAGCCAGCGCCGGTTGGGACCGGAAGTCAAAGACCACCTCGTCGTCCGCGACGACCTGTGCGATGCGCAGGCGCCGGTTGAGCCGTTGCTGACGATAGACCGACAGCCACCGGTGAAGGGAACGGGGCAACGGCCATCCGCCGACGATCCTGCCGGACCACGCCAGGAAATTGCTCCATCCCGCGCCAATCAGGGTGNNACGCCGTTGATCCGGAGGCGCAGTCCGAGGCGCCCGGCCGATTGGGCGCATGCGGGATCAGCCGGGAGCAGGAATCCGTTGAGAAACAGATTTGTGACCGGGAAATCAGGAGGAAGCTCAATGGTGGCGCGGTCGCGGAGCCAGGCCGTGTCGGAATTCGTCTCATCGAAGAAGAAACGGTTGTAGCGATAGAGCTTGGGCGTGGGCGNNACCTTTTTCCAGCGGGTGTCCTCCCTCAACAAAGCATGGGCCGCATGCTGACGGGCGATGCCGGGAGGCCGCCGCGTCAGGCCGATCGCGGCGGGCAGGCATGCCAGGCTGGCGCGCAGCGCTTCAGGTCCTGCGCGCAGCCGCCGGAAGCGAACGGCTTCCCGCGCCCAGGCAAGGGCCGCTTCGTTGGTGATGACGTCGCGCCACTGGCGGAAGAGCCGGCAGCTGTTGCGTTCATCCTGCAACGAGGCCGGACCGCGCGACGAGCTGACATGATGCCGCACGACGCTGTCCATGCAGACGACGGTGCGCTGGCCGCGCGCCCGCAGTTTGAGGGCAAGGTCAACGTCCTCGCCGCCGTTCTTGAACGCCTCATCAAATCCGCCAAGGACCAGGAAATCGGCGCGGCGCACAAGGCAGCATGCGGCGGTGACGGCGAAGACGGTCCGCGTGCCGCGGGCGCGCAACGGCAGCTGGCGCAAATGGGCGAGTTTGCCGGCGGCGTCCACTGCAAAGCCGGCGTGGTCGACGGCGCCATCGGAAACCCTGAGCTGGACGTTCCCGACCAGGCCGACACGCGGCCGGCCCAGCGCGGAAAGCATCGGCGGCAGCCATCCGGGTGAGAGCACGAGGTCGTTGTTAAGCAGGGCCAGGACATCGCCGCGCGCCTGGCGGGCGCCATTGTTGCACGCGGCTGCAAATCCGAGGTTCTGCTCGTTTCCGAGCACCCGGAATGGAAGCGAAAGGGTCTCGAGCCATGCGCGCGTGCCGTCCGTCGAACCGTCGTCCACCAACAGGCATTCCCATTCGAGGCCTCGTGGAAGCGAACCGGTCAGGGAGGACACAAACGTCCGCGTCAGATCGAGGCGGTTGAAGAGCGGTGTTATGATGGAAAGATGCATGGGCGGCGGAACATCTCACGGAAGCCGTCGAAGCGCGAACCTGTCAACAAAGGGCTCCCGCGTCTTCCCGGGACAAGATCCTGATGCGTCAGCCGGGGAGCAGGGTCTCAAGATAGCGGGCGTACGGGGTTTTGCCAAGGAAGCGGATGCGGGCCCGCAGCTGTTCTTCAGAAATCCAGGCCTGGTTGAATGCGATTTCCTCAATGCAGGCGATCTTGAGCCCCTGGCGATGCTCAAGCACGCTGACGAACTGGCCCGCGTCGATCAGGGCGTCATGCGTGCCCGTGTCCAGCCACGCGGTGCCTCGACCGAGCAGCTCGACGTGGAGCAGGCCCCGCTCGAGATAAAGGCGGTTGAGGTCCGTGATCTCCAGTTCGCCGCGGGCAGACGGCTTGAGGGAAGCCGCCAGGGGGACCGCCTGTTCATCATAAAAATAGAGGCCCGGGACTGCGTAAAACGATTTTGGCTGTTTCGGCTTCTCCTCGATGGAAAGCACACGTCCGTCGGGTCCAAACTCGACGACGCCGTAAGCCTGGGGATCCGCCACCCTGTAGCCGAAAATCGTCGCCCCGGCCCGCCGGGCGTCGGCGGTCTTTAGCGAGAGCGCAAAGTCGTGCCCGTAAAAGAGGTTGTCTCCAAGCACGAGGGCCGATGGGTGGCCGGCCACGAAATCGGCGCCGATGTGAAACGCCTGCGCGAGACCCTCCGGCCGTGGTTGGGCGGCGTAGGCCAGTTGCAATCCGAACTGGGAGCCATCGCCGAAAAGACGCTGGAAAAGGGGCAGGTCCTGCGGTGTGGAAATGAGGAGAATCTCGCGGATCCCGGACAGCATCAGGACCGACAGCGAATAATAGATCATCGGCTTGTCGTAAACCGGCATCAGCTGCTTCGACACCGCGATTGTCAGCGGATAAAGACGGGTGCCGGAACCGCCGGCCAGGATCAGACCGCGGCGCGAGAGGGTTGGGGAAGGGTTGTTGGGCATGGACAGGGAATCAGGCGACGATCACTCCCTTGTCGGGAGCGAAGGCATGCATCCGCGTCCAGCAGACCCCGTTTTGGACGATTGGTAAACAGTTTTCTCGCCGGCAGCGATTTTCCCTTGATTCCGCCGACTATCCCGCCGAGTGCCCGGAGCAACCCGATCGCGCGCGTCAGGCCGTACCCAGCCGCTCGCGGGCGTATTTTCCCGCCGTGATGTCCGCGGCCCACTCGCGATGGGTGAGATACCAGTCGACGGTCTTCTCAAGGCCGGTGGCGAACGATTCGCGAGGGGCCCACCCCAGCTCCCGTCGGAGCTTTGTGCAGTCGATCGCATAGCGCCGGTCGTGTCCGGGGCGGTCGGCGACATGGGTGATCTGGATTATGTGGGACCGGCCGTCGGGGCGCGGACTCTTCCGGTCCAGCAAGGCGCAGATGGCCTGTACGATCTCGATGTTCGGCTTTTCGCTCAGGCCGCCGATGTTGTAGGTTTCGCCGACGCGGCCATTTTGCAGGACAAGCCAGAGCGCGGCGGCGTGATCTTCGACGAAGAGCCAGTCGCGGATTTGCCGGCCGTCGCCGTAGACTGGCAGCGGTTTCTCCTCAAGGGCGTTCAGGATCACAAGCGGAATCAGCTTCTCGGGGAAGTGAAAAGGCCCGTAATTGTTCGAGCAGTTGGTGGTGAGAACCGGCAGTCCGAACGTGTGGTGATAGGCGCGGACGAGATGATCGCTCGA
Source organism: Opitutia bacterium (assembly GCA_003157575.1). Taxonomy (GTDB): domain Bacteria; phylum Verrucomicrobiota; class Verrucomicrobiia; order Opitutales; family Opitutaceae; genus Fen-1467. The sequence goes on along the minus strand of PMKA01000436.1, from coordinate 2,355 downwards.
GGCCTTCGACGCCGCATAGGGCGAATTCGGTGCAAATGGCGTCTCTTCCGTGAATGCCGGGTCGCCGGGGGCGAGCGTTCCATAAACCTCGTCCGTCGAGACGTGCAGGAACCGGAAACCGCTCTTCCGGGGTTCCGGCAATCCCGTCCAGTGCTGGCGGGCGCAGTTGAGCAGGCGCAGCGTTCCGACGACGTTTGTCTGAATAAACGGCTCCGGCGAATCGATCGAACGGTCGACGTGCGACTCGGCGGCGAAATTGACAACGGCGTCGATCGCATGCTCCGCGAGGACACGGGCCACCAGGATCGGATCTCCGATATCACCATGGACAAAAACATACCGCGGGTCGCCGGCGAGATCGGCGAGGTTGGACGGATTGCCCGCGTAGGTCAGCTTGTCGAGATTGACGAGCCGGGCCAGCAGCGGGTTGTTTTCAGCGAGGCGCTGGCGGATGAAATTCGAGCCGATGAAGCCGCAGCCGCCGGTGACGAGTAGATTCATGGTAAATGGTAACCGCGAAAAACGCGAAGGGACGCGAAGGTCAGGGCTTTGTAAGGACAATCCGCTCCCATTCGAGACGGGGATGCGAGCCGAAATTGATGAGCAGGCCGAGTTGGAGGCCGGTGACCTTGAGATAGTTCAGGACTTGTGCGCGATGCTCGTCGGTGAGCGCTTTGGCGGCCTTCAACTCAACAACAATCAAATCGAAGCAGACCAAGTCGGGTGTGTAGGTATGGCGCAACTGTCGGCCTCGATATTGGATTGGGTAATTACGTTGCGCATCAAATGGAACGCCGGCCAGTTCCATCTCTATCTCAGGGGAATCCTGATAAACAGGCTCCGTGAAGCCGTTCCCCTTGTCCTTATGAACTGCCAAGCATGCACCGACAATGCGGTAACATTCATCACGGTAGATCAGTTCGTCGTTCATCTTCGCGGGTCTTTGCGAGCTTCGCGGTTTGAACTCCAGGTGAGTTTTCGGCGTGTATCACTTCTCCAGCACAAGGCCGAGGCTCTCGCGCCAATCCGGGAGACGCAGGCCGAAATCGCGGGCAAGTTTCTCGCACGACATCACGGAATAGGGAGGCCGTTTCGTTGGGGTTGGATATTCGGACGAGCTGATCGCCTCGATCTCGCGGCATTTCCTGTCTTCCTTCGGCATGAGCCCGATGATCGCGCTGGCAAATCCGTGCCAGCTTGTCTGGCCCGACGAGCACAGGTGATAAACGCCCTGGCGGGGGCCGGTTTTGCCTGTCGAAGCCGATGTCTTGAGCGCGAGCGCCGTCGTCTCCGCGATCATGCGCGACCAGGTTGGGCAGCCAATTTGGTCCTGAACGACCCGGAGCTTCTCCCGTTCGCGTGCCAGCCGGATCATGGTGAGCATGAAATTGCCGCCCCTTGCGCCATAAACCCAGCACAAGCGGAAGATCAGGTGGTCGCAACCGGCCTGTTGGATTGCCTGGTCGCCGGCCAGCTTGGTGCGACCGTAGGCGCCAAGCGGATTTGGCAGGTCCTCTTCGACGTAGGGCGATTGTTTGGATCCGTCGAACACATAGTCAGTGGAATAATGGACCAGCAGCGCCCCCCGTTTCTTTGCCTCGACTGCCATGATTCCCGGCGCCTCGCCATTTATCTTCATGGCCAGGGCGGTGTCTGTCTCGGCCTTGTCGACGGCGGTGAAGGCGGCCGCATTAATGATGATCTCCGGAGAACTGTCCTGCACCCATTTCCGGATTGAATCCGGACGGGTCAGGTCAACATCGGGATAATCGACGCAGACCAGCTCCGACATTGGCGCAAGCGTGCGGCGGAGCTCCCAACCGACCTGCCCAATCTTGCCGAACAAAAGGATCCTGGGCGAATTCATGGGAGAAAATTGAAATCCGAACCTGATCCGGGGATCAAGGATTCGATCAGAACAACTTATCCAGGGGCAGATCTTTCAGCAAAGGCGCCTTTGCATCGCGTTGAGACAGTGTCGGAGCGGCGACCGGCCACTGGATGCCGATATCGGGATCATCCCAGCGGAACCCCAGTTCATTCCGGGGGGAGTAGATCTCTGTGCATTTGTAGTGAAAAAGCGCGGTCTCGCTTACGACCGCAAAGCCATGCGCGAACCCAGGCGGCACATAGAACTGGCGCTTGTTTTCGGAGGTGAGAGTCACTCCGACCCATCGTCCGAATGTCCGCGAGGCGCGCCGGACGTCCACGACGACGTCGAAGACCTCGCCCTGCCAGACAGAGACGAGCTTGCCCTGGGGCAGGGGATTCTGAAAGTGCATTCCGCGCAAGGTGCCGCGCTGGGAGAAGGAGAAGTTGTCCTGGACGAAATCGGCTTCGATCCCCGCGTCGAAA
>PMKA01000206.1:6065-7677 GCA_003157575.1 Opitutia bacterium | reverse complement strand
TCCTGCTGCATGTCGCCGCCTTCGCTGCAGGCGATGAGCACGATCGAGGCGCACATCAACCCCACGCCCGGATCGCGCAGCCCGACGGCGGTGAGGATGAAGACGGTCAGGACGAAGGCGCTGGAGATGGGGTTCCAATCCGAGATGCCCTGCGAAATCCCGTTGACGAGAACAAACAGGAAGGAAAGGCAAACCGCGACGAACAGGAAGAACACGGGCTGATGCAACACCTGGCTGCCCACGACGATGATGCCGGCGCCCCAAAAAACCACCCACAACGCCAGCCGGAACATGTTGACNNNCCCGGTTCGAGCCAGCCGATCCGGACCAGGTGCGGTTGTTGCCAGATGCCGATCAAGGCCACCACGAGGGCCGGGATGGCGATGCGCGCGCCGACGATCATCCCCGCGCCGAACGTCGAACTGGATATATCGAACGAAGCCAATCGATCGCAGGCTGTCTGGGATAATCCGAGGCGCGCGAGCCAAGGAATGTTCAGGCTGAAGCAGCCGGCGGCGTAGCCGGTGAACATGCCGCCGCCGAGTTTGGCGACGGACCGTTTGAGCAGCTTCTTATCCGTCAGGGCCCGCAAAATATTGGCGACCGCATATCCGGAGGGAAACGCGAGTTGCATCCGGTCCACGAGGATGGGCGTATAGAGCATTCCAACGCCGACGCCGAACATGCCGAGGCAGAGGAAGAAGAGGACGAGTTGCCATACGGGCGGCTCGGGCAGGCCAAGCCACACCATGGCCTGCATCAGCACCCCCATACCGCACATGCCGGCGACGGAAGCGGCCATGGTCTGCAGGTAATTGGCGCCGTGTTTCCCTTCCGGGCCGTAAGGCAGTGTGACGGTGCTGCCGAGAATGCCGGCCAGGACCTGTCCGCCGATGAAAAAGCCGATGGAAAAATTCATGAACGCCGCGGAGATTCCGCCGAGCGGGCCGAGGACCAGCAGCGCCACGGCGGCGAGCATGGCATGGTAAGCGGGCGAACCAATGCGCGGCAGAAAACGCTTCAAGCCGGTCGTTTCAGATGCAGAGGACACCATGTCTGATTGGTTTGCGCCAAAACGTAATCCATCCGACCGCGCGGGAAAGGGAAAAAGGGCGTCTTCGGACACATTTCTGCGCTGGCTTGCCCGATGCGGATGAGGTAGCCTTCGCCGTCCTATGGCGAAGCCTGAGTATCGCACGGCGCCGTTGAAGACGGACAAGATGCCGCCGGGCATCTTCTACATCGTCGGCAACGAGGCGGCCGAGCGGTTCAGTTATTACGGCATGAACTCCATTCTTGTGCCGTTCATGACGCATTACATGGTCACCGCCAGTGGTGCGCCCGACTTGTTTGGGCCGGAGCGGGCCGATGCCTGGTATCATACCTTCGTCTCGGTGGTATATGGCTTGTGTGTGCTCGGGGCGTTTCTCGCGGACGCGGTTCTGGGCAAGTACCGCACGATCCTGTCTCTTTCCATCGTCTATTGTTTCGGGCACTTCGCGCTGGCGCTCAATGACACCCGGCTGGGCCTGGTTGTGGGTCTCGGATTGATTGCGCTCGGCGCCGGCGGCATCAAGCCATGCGTGAGCGCCAACGTCGGGGACCAGTTTGG
>PMKA01000206.1:0-5995 GCA_003157575.1 Opitutia bacterium | reverse complement strand
TTCGGCACGCCGGGCATTTTCATGGTCATCGCCACCATCGTGTTCTGGACCGGTCGCAGGAAATTCGTCCACATCCCGGCGGCCGGGGTGCTCCGCTACGCGCGCGAGCTCTTCCAGCGCGAGAATCTTAAAGCGCTGGGCAATCTGCTGATTCTGGTTCCGTTCACGGCGATGTTCTGGGCGTTGTGGCAGCAGAATTTCTCCTCCTGGGTCGTGCAGGCTGACAGGATGGATCGTCATCTGTTTGGCACCGAATGGCTCCCCGGACAGATCCAGACCGTCAACCCGATCTTCATTCTCGGGATGCTTCCCCTGTTTTCCTATGTGCTCTATCCGGTGATCAACCGCGTCTTCCCCCTCACGCCGCTCCGCAAAATCGGCATGGGGCTGTTTCTCGTGGCGGCGGCATTTTTGATCGTGGGAGGCATCCAGTTGCGCATCGATGCCGGCGGACATCCGCACATCCTCTGGCAGATTCTGGCTTTTGTGGTCCTCACCGCGGCGGAGATCATGGTGTCCGTCACGCACCTTGAATTCGCCTACACCCAGGCGCCCAAGGAGATGAAATCGCTCGTGATGTGCACCTATCTCGGCGCGATTTCCCTCGGCAACGTCTTCACGGCCGGAGTCAACTTCTTCATCCAGAACCCCGATGGCACGACAAAGCTGACGGGCGCCTCCTATTTCTTCTTTTTCGCCGCCGTCATGTTCGTCACGGCCCTGCTCTTCCTGCCGGTGGCAAGCCTCTACCGCGGCCACACCCAGACCGTGAACGAGCCGACACCCGCCTGATCCGTGGACGCCCGCCTTTGGCGAGAAACCGGTTTGCCACTCCTTCACGACCGGTTTAGCTGAACATTTAGATTCACGATGAAAATCAAGATTTGGGGCTGTCGCGGATCGCTGGCCACACCTGGAAGACAGACGTTGCGCTACGGCGGGAACACCACCTGCGTCGAGGTCCGCACCCAGGATGGGCGCGAAATCATCCTGGATGCGGGTTCCGGGCTGTATAAACTCGGCAAGTCCCTCGTTGCGGAAAGCGCGTTTGCGCCTGTCTTGATGCTGTTCACCCACGCGCACTGGGATCATCTGTGCGGTTTCCCGTTTTTTGACCTGGCCTATCTGCCCCAATGCGAGATCACGCTCTGCGGCGGTCCCGCCGCCCAAAAATCGCTCCAAACGTATCTGGGCCGCCAGATGGAGCCGCCCTATTTTCCGGTGCCGTTCGAAAGATTGCAGGCCCGTATCGACTACGGTTGCGAGTGCAGCCGCCCCTGCGAGGGAAAGATAGCGGCGATGAACTGCGGAAGGTTCTGTCGATCGATACGCTTGAATCACCCCAACGGCGGCTACGGCTTCAAGCTGCAGGAACAGGGCAAGACCTTTGTTTTCCTGCCGGACAATGAACTGGGGTTTCACCACGAGAACGGCCCCGGGTTCGCCGACTTCGTCGAGTTTTGCCGGGACGCCGATCTGCTCTTTCACGACGCACAGTACACGGACGCGGAATACGAACGGACCCGGGGCTGGGGCCATTCCAGCTACGCCGACGCTGTCCGGATGGCCTGCGAAGCCGGCGTGAAGCGGCTGGGCCTGTTCCACCACGATCCGACGAGAACAGATGACGATCTGGACCGGCAGGTGGAATGCTGCCGCGAACAGCTGCGCAATGCCGGCAGCGGTGTCGATTGTTTCGGCTGCGCAGAGGAAATGGTGATCGATCTGTGAGGCCGGCAGAACGGCCGGCACTGCCTCCTTGCCTCAGAGCCCCCACAAAAGCGCCACAACTTCCAAGCAGGAGCCGGAGAAAAGCCGCCGACCGGCTCCCGTCAGATGTCGATCACATCGTCCGGCTTCGGTTTCGACGGCGGCGTCGCCTGCGGCGCCTGGTGAGTCCGGAGCAGGCTCGTCAAAACCATGTTGGTCAGACTGACAATCAACGACCCCCACAGCGCCGCCCAGAATCCGTCCACCTTGAATGCGGGGACCAAGTGCGACACCCAGAGAAACAGCAACGCGTTGATCACCCAGATGCCCAGGCCCAGGGACAGCACCACGAACGGAAGCGTGAAGATCACCAGCAGCGGCTTGAGAATCGCGTTGAAGAGGCTGAGCAAAGCCACGACAACCATGAGTGTTACTCCATCGTCGTAGGTGATGCCGGGCACGATATGCGCGCTCAGAGCCACGCCTGCGGCGAGTATCGCCCAACGTATCAATAGGTTCATCCAGGGATGACGGCTCATTTTCGCAAAACAGCACTCTCGCCACGCGGCCCGGCGGATCAATGAAAATCCTCGTCGTTCAGGACTATCTGCGAAGCGGGGGCACCGAGCGCCAGTCGATCCACCTGACGCGCGCGTTCGCCGGGGCCGGGCACTCGGCCACGCTGCTTACCTTCCGCCCCGGGGGCGCACTTGCGGGCGCGCTCGGGGGAGTCAATCACCGTTCCCTGCTCGCGTTCGACTCCCATCTCGACTGGTTCGCGCCCGGCCTGCTCCGCGCCGCCGGCGCTGCGGCCCCGGACATCGTGCTCTGCATGGGCCGCATGGCCAATTGCTACGCGGGCTTCATCCAGGGACGCTGCCCGGACGCCGCCGTCGTCGGCACGATGCGCACGGGCAGGCCCCTGCCCTGGCTTTTCCGCCGTTCACTGCGGCGCGTGCGGCACATCGTTGCCAACAGCCGCGCCGCCGGACGGACGCTTGTCGACACGCTCCGCCTCCCGGCTGCAGACATCACCGTGATCCACAATTCCCTGGTCTTTGGGGAGACAGGCGCCGCGACACGAAACGAAGAACTCCGCGCCCGATGGGGAGCAGGACCAAAGACCACGATCCTCCTTTGCGTTGCGATGTTCCGCCCGGGGAAGAACCAACATGAGTTGATCGACATTGCCGCGGGTCTTCCGCCGGACCTGGACTGGCAGCTGTGGCTGGCGGGCGACGGGGTAACCCGCACCGCCTGCGAGCATGCCGCCTCGGTGCGCCGGCTCGGGCGCCGGGTAAAATTTCTCGGGTTGCAGCAGGACCCCTCCCCGCTCTATGCCGCCGCGGACATCGCCGTGCACGCGTCCTCGACCGAGTCGCTGTCGAACTTTGTGATCGAGGCGCAGGCTCATGGCCTTCCGGCCGTCGTCTACAACGTCCAGGGAATCGACGAATGCTTCCTTCCGGGCGACACGGGCATCGTGATTTCCCGTGGCGACCGCGACGGTTTTCGTCAGGCCATGCTCCGGTTCGCCCGCGCGCCACAGGCCGGGCGCGAAACGCGCGCCGCCCGTGCCCGCGCGTACGCCGCTGCGACCTTCGATCCGCAGAAGCACGTCCGCGACTACCTCGACCTGTTCAGCCGCCTCGTCCGAAGAGACGTTTGATTTGCGCGCACTGCGACGAAGCAGACCGGGTTTGCATTTCGCCTCCTTGTGCTCATCGGTTGCGTGCGTGCCACCAAGCGACCTAAACGACTGCATCCGCCTGCGCGGCGTCCGCCAGAACAATCTCAAGGGCTTCGACCTCGATCTGCCGCTCGGGAAATACATCGTCGTCACCGGCCTGAGCGGCGCGGGCAAGTCATCGCTCGTGTTCGACACGCTGCACGCCGAGGGCCAGCGTCGGTATGTCGAGACGTTCAGCGCCTACACGCGGCAGTTTCTCGACCTGCTTCCGAAGCCCCACGTCGACTCCATCGAGAATATCCGGCCATCGATCGCAATCCAGCAGACCAACACGGTGAAGACATCGCGCTCCACCGTGGGCACGATGACGGAGATCACCGACTATTTCAAAGTGTGGTTCAGCCATGTCGCGGAATGCTTCGATCCGGAGACGGGGGAGAAGGTGGAGGACGACGGACCCGAGTCGATCTGGCAGAAGGCGCTCAGCGGACTGGCCGGCGAGACCGTCGTCATCGCATTCAAGGTCGCCAGACCCCACAATCTCGCCTGGCCCGAGATTCTGAAAAGCCTCAAGGCCCAATCGTATGTTCGCGCCATCATTCCCGCCCCAACCGCGGGGACAGGCGCCCTCCTCGCCCGACGAATCGACGATCTTCTCGACGATCCCCGGATTCTCGCAAAGGCAGCGCACATTTTCGTCGCCCAGGACCGGGTCAGCCTGACCGGGGACCAGCGATCCCGTTTCCTTGAAGCCGCCGAGGCGGCCCTGCACTTCGGGCACGGCGAGGTCCGCATCTTCCGTGAAATCTCCCCCGGCAGTTTCACGGAGGGCGGCCATTATTCGCGCGGTCTGCATTCGCCCGGGACCGGACGCACATTCCGGGCCGCCACGCCGCCGCTTTTCTCGTTCAATTCGCCCCTCGGCGCCTGCCCTCACTGCCGGGGTTTCGGGCGCGTCATCGACGTCGATTACCGCCTCGCAATCCCCGACCACTCCCTGTCGCTGGACGAGGGTGCGATCAAGCCGTGGGAGGGGGAGATCTACGGCGAGTCGAAACGGGATCTCTACGTTTTCGCCAGGAAACGCGGAATCCCGACCAACGTGCCGTTCGCAACGCTCCCGGCGGAACAGAAGGATTTTATCGTCAACGGCGATCCGGACTATGACAAACCGGGCAAGACCTGGCCGCACGCCTGGTATGGCCTGAAGGGCTTTTTTCGGTACTTGGAGACCAAGACCTACAAGATGCACGTGCGGGTCTTCCTCTCCCGCTACCGGGCCTACAACCAATGCCCGGCCTGCCATGGGACGCGCCTGCAGCCCGAGGCGCTCTGCTGGAAATGGCGCGGTCGCACCCTCCCGCAACTCTACCAGCTTCCCGTCGCCGAGCTCCTGGCGCTCGTCGGGGACACGTTCGCGCCTGCCCGCGCCGCCACGCGCTCCGACACCCATTCCGCCGACCTCGCGCACGATTCCATTGTCACGCGGCTCCGCTACCTGGAGCAGGTGGGACTGGGCTATCTCACCCTCGACCGCGCCTCGCGCACGCTGAGCGGGGGCGAGATCGAACGGGTTAACCTCACCGCGTGCCTCGGCACCTCCCTGGTCGATACGCTGTTTGTCCTCGACGAGCCCAGCGTCGGCCTTCATCCGCGGGACATCGACCGCCTGATCGGGATCATCCGCTCGCTGACGGATGAGGGGAACACCGTCATCGTGGTCGAGCACGACGAGGCCATGATCCGCGCCGCGGACCAGGTTGTTGAAGTCGGTCCCGAGCCCGGCGCCCAGGGAGGCCGGATCGTTTTCCAGGGCTCCGTCGACGCCCTGCTGGCGTCTCCCGCCAGCATCACCGGCGCCTACCTTTCCGGCCGGAGGCGGCTGGAGGTTCCCTCCCGTCGGCGCAACGTCAGCGCGGATGCGGAGGGCAAATGGCTCCGCTTTGTCGACGTCACCAAGCACAACGTCTCCGGCCTGAGTTTCCGCGTCCCGCTGCAACGGCTGGTCTGCCTGAGCGGAGTCTCCGGTTCGGGCAAATCGACCCTGCTGGACAACGTCATCTACCAGGGCATGCTCGCCCGGCGCCTCCAGCCTCCGGAGGATCCGGCGAGCATCGGGGAGATCCGCTCCGACCTTGAGTTCGCGGACATCGTGCTCGTCGACCAGTCGCCTGTCAGCCGCACGCCGCGGTCCAATCCCGCGCTGTATTCGGACGCATGGGAACTGATCAGGGATCTGTACGCCGCCACGCCCGCGGCACAGGAGGCCGGCTACACCGCCAGCAGCTTTTCGTTCAACAGCGGCGACGGACGCTGCGAGCACTGCCAGGGGCTCGGATACGAGCGCATCGAGATGCAGTTCCTTTCGGACGTGTTCGTCCCGTGCGCGGTTTGCGAGGGGCGGCGCTTCAAGCCGGAGGTGCTTGCGATCACCTGGAACGGACGCTCGATCGCCGACCTTCTGGACACGAGCGTCAGCGACGCGCTGCCGCTGTTCGCCGCGCAGCCGGACATCCTGCGCCGTCTCGGCGTGCTCGAGAATGTCGGCCTTGGGTATCTCACACTCGGCCAGCCGCTGAACACGCTCAGCGGCGG
>PMKA01000058.1 GCA_003157575.1 Opitutia bacterium | reverse complement strand
TGGAAAGTCCGAATCAGAATCGACGCCTCGTATTGCGGCCCCGGCACTTCCGGAGTCACCACTCGCAGGCTCGGCATCATCACCAGGCAGGCCAGGCCGACCTTGCCGGGCACGCGCACTTTCCACGCCGCCAAAGCTTCATCCTGCACAGACTGGATAAGCTGCTTGCGGTAGATCGAGAATGGAACGACATTCGTGTCCGGGTTGCCCAGCAGCAGCGCCTGGCAGTCTTCCTGCAGTTGTTGGAGTGGGTTCATCAGTTGGCAAATCTCAGCGCGTCTTCCACCGCCTTGTCGAACTCAGCGGCGAATGCCTCCTCGGAGGGCAGCACGCGCGGATCCGGCTCCTGGTGGACTCCCTTGGCCAGCCAGTACATCACCTTGACCCCGAGGTTGGTCGAGATCGGAGTGACGCTTTGGCTTCCGTCTTTGCGCTTTTGCCCGATGCGGATTTGCGTGGCCATGGTCTCCTTTAGGCAGGCCATCATCGTGCCAGTCTCCGGATTGACCGCGAAGCCGAATTGCAGGTTGTGGAATTCTCCGGCGCCTTTGCCATAAGCCTCCGGCGCGGCCGGGATGGTCAAGGCGCCGGCATTGACCGGCTTGATGTCGCCGCCCAACAATCGTTGCCGGATGCCGATCTGATTGACGACCAGCATCACAAAGCCAAAGCCTTCCTGCCAGTTGGTGGCCTCTGCGGCGCGGCCGTAAAAGTGAGTCGAAGGCCAGCCTTTGGCATTGCGTCCCAGCGAAATGAAGTTCATCTGCACCAGGCGGGTGGCGCGGGGACCCACCTGCACGGCCAGGCCGTGCGGAGTTACGCGCCGGCGCATTTCCCGCAGCCAGGGCGTGGCCGTGTCTTTTTCGACTTGGATGTTCAGGCTCATTGGCCGGTCTTAATCACGCGCACATCTGCCGCGCGCGGGCCGCGCTCGGTATCCTCGACCTCGAAGGAGACTTCATCTCCCTCGCCGATCCCCTCAGGCGTTCGCTGAACCGCGGTGATGTGAAAGAACACATCCCTCTCGCCGCGGCGCTTGATGAAGCCGAAACCGCGTTGCGGGTTGAAATTTGCCACAGTGCCAATTTGCATTTGTCCTTTGTCAGGCGGCGATTTCTTCGGGTGTCGAGAACAATTTGCTCAGATCAAATCCGGCCGGCTCCGCCTTTTCACCGGCCTGCAAGAGTCCGAGTTCCTCCGCTTCCCGCCGGTCCAGTTCCACAGTCCACATTCCACTCGCGAAAGCGAATGGTGGATACGGGTTGCCCAGCGTGTCGTCAAAGCCTCCGGCGCCGTCTCCGAGCTGCTGCCACACGTCCGATGATTTCAGCGCCACCATTCGGCCGGTGCCGCCCAGGATGCCTGCGGACACGGCGTCGCCGGCCACCTGGCAGGCCAGCATCCATCGGTGCGGCCAGTCGCGCGGTTCTTTTCGCTCTTCAAATCGCATCAGCTCCAGCGCCGGCCAGGCGTCCACCACGTCCTGATCCTGGTTCTGTTGGACGAACCGACCGGCACCATGGGCCAGTTGGACGTTGGTCTTGATGACCAGGTCAATCCGCGCGTCACTCGACAGATCGAGCAGCGTTCCACGAATCCCTTCCTCCGGCTGAAAGCCCGATGTGTTGAGAAACTTCTTAATCTCCAACCGCGCCGATGCCGGATCGTAGCCGGAGGTGACGAATCCGCTGGGATTGATCTTGCTCTCGCGGTCCTTAGACATGCCGGTCGTCGGGTTCGCTATGCTCTCGATGATGACGCGATATTTCTGGAGCAGGGCTTCAAGTTCGGTTTGGGCGGAGAAGAACGCCTGGCGGCGAATATCCGCGTCGATCTCGCGCCATTCCGCCGTCGTCATGGCGGACGGCTGGGTCAGTTTGGCGAGGAAATGTTTCAGCGCCTCGACAAAGGGCGTCGGTTCGTTCAGGAGAAAAACGCTCATGTGGAACCCAGTTTGTCCCAGTTCTGGACCTTTTTGCCGGGCCGAACCGCCGACACTCCATGGCTGATAGTCGCCGCGGGATCATCGGCGCCGACCTTGAGTCTTCCCTCCATGATCTTGTCCATGATGGTTTCGGCCCGATCCGCCGCCTGGCGTCGGCTCTTGCTTTGAATCGCGGGATTTTCGGCCACGCCGCGCGTGAGAAAGAGCCAGATGGCGCGGTCGATGATGTACTGCTTAAGGCTGCGGGGGATGGTGCCGTCCGGTCCGAGCGGCTGGCCGCCGAAGCGGATGGCGTCGCGGAATGACTCAACGCATTCGGTGATGATCTCCGCCAGGTCATCAGCGCCTTTGACGGCCACGATAGCCAGGCGTTCCTGCTACGTGGTTGGCATCGCCTCGGCATCCGTGACTGTGATCCAATCGCCCATAATCGCGTGCAAGTGGGAAGTGTGGCCCCGCGGACGGAACCCTCGATCCGCCGCGGGGCCGTGGCCGCAAGCTACGGCGTTTGGCCGATCTGCACCGTAGCCTGAAAACCGGGCACGTTGGTTGAGGTGGTGGTAACCTTTGTCAGCCGCACCGATGTCACGCTCGCGGTCGTGGTGAGCGGAAAGACGGTATTGGTGACCACGTTGGTGTTGCCGTTGAGATAAGTGGTCCAGATGAGCACGGGGGTCGTGGTGTAATTCGTGCCGGTCATGGCGGTGTCGAAATAACACACCACATTCGAGTTGAAGTTTCCCGCGTTGGTGGAAACCAGCGTGAGCCAGACCGACACGTACTGGGGCGAGTTGGGATTCGCCACAAGGTTGGTGATCGCGTTTACGGTCAGGGTCTGCGAGTTGGTGATGGTAGCGGAGGAAAGCAGCGTCTGAACAAGCGGCTGCATATATTCCCCGGCGAATTGCTGCGCCTCGATGCGCGGAGCGGTGAGCAACGCGAGGCCGGCGATGATGGGAGCCGCCAGTGTGAGGGCGGCCTTCGAGAATAAGTTCATGAAGTTTTTCATTGTGGTTTTGAGGTGCGGGCGGCGGCTTCGGGCACGCCGCCCGCGGTTTGGTCCTGGTTGCGTTTTCGGCTTGGGGACGGGGTGGTTCAGGCGACGGCGATCTGCATCTCGCCGGAGGTGTGCTGCTGGTGGAGCAGCTCGTAGTTCTCGACCGTAAGCGTGATGAGCTTGGTCCCGTGCTCGGTCACATAGACCGCGTAATCGCCGCCGCCATAGGCCGCATTGGCGATGTGGCGGACCTGGTTGCTCGGGTCCATCGGCCCCTCTGCCTCGACCGAGGTGAAGATGAGCACGTTGCTGCCGAGCAGCTCCTGTTTCGTCGTGCTGGTGGCCTGATAACGCTCAGCATTGATCAGGACGCGGTCCACGCCCAGAGCGGTGGCGATCTGCTCCTCGGTGAACTGTTCGGCGCGGGCCAGCGAACCGGCGGTGAGCTGCTGCTCATAGGCGGTCTGGCGCTTGAGCGCGGCGCGGTCGCCGTAGGCGACGCAAAGCGGGTAGAAGCCTGTTGTGTCAGCCAGGGTCAGGATGTCGTTCTTGATCTCAAGATCGGGATTGCTGACCGGATTCCAAACGGCGGCGGCCTGCACGGCCGACGCGTAGTGCAACGCAATCGATTCAAGCACCGTGGCCCGCATCATGATGTCGATGAGCCATTTCGTGTGCGTCTGCTGCCACTCGGGCTTGTCCTTGAGTTGGTCGCGGTCCAGCAACACGCTCAGCCCGCGATTCGGGCACTGGAGATCGCTCTTGCTGGCCTTGCGCTGGCGGACCTGGGCAAAATCTCCCAAGATGCCGCGCTTGACACGCGTGTAATCGACCGTCTCCCACGGCTCGTTTTCATCGTACGTCGTCAGCCGGACGATGCGGCTGTTGCTGCTGCGCGGGGGCGCCAGGAAGTCGCGCAATTGGCGGAGCCGATTGCCGACCATGGAATCGTAGCTGATGGCGAAGGCCGTCAGTTCCTCGATGTACTCCGACTGGCGGAGCAAGGAATCGTTGGCCAGACAGATCTGGCCGTGGACGTTGGACACGTCGCCGGCCGACAGCGAGCTGATGGTATCGGTGTTGGCCAGGACGATGCCAAGCGCTCCCAGCGACTGCCGCAGGCCCTCGTTGCCGAGCGCAATGGGTGTGTGAAGTTTCATATCGTTTCGTTAAAAGGAGTGAAGTGTGATGATTTCTCGTGGATGGTTGCCTATTGCGCGACGGTGTACGGGAGACAAGAGATGTAGGTTACCTCCTGGTTGGCAGCCGTTGCGGCGGAGGCCGCGCGCCCAATGACGTACCAAGTGCCGCCGCCGGCGGTGGTCAGGTCAAGAATGCGCCCCGTGCTGTCTTTGGCGACACATACCAGATTGTCGACGGCAATGGCGCCGCCGGCAACGCCCAGCGTCGTGCCAATCACAGCGCCCAGGCGTTGGACGCTTAGAATGTCGCCCGCCTGGTAAGGAGCGTCCGGAGACGGCCCCAGAGGGAAGTGTGTGCCATCCGCGATCGCGGCATGGTAAGCGTCCGCGCCGCGCTGCCACACGATGAATCGCGTGGTGACTGGCAGGGAAACCCCGGTATCGACGATCAGGCTTTCCTCGCCCTTGGAAAAGGTGAGCCCGAGCGCGTTGGCCAGCGCGATCCGGTTGCCGAAGAATCGTCCAGGCATTCTCGGCTCAAGCCGGTTAAACGCCCGAATAAAGGGCAGAGCCAGCCGTTCAATGAGGCTGAAGGACCGCACCCGGAACTTGCGGAAGCGGATGGTAACCGGATGCCGCCGTCGCGGCATGGCGTGCAAAATGGCCATGGCAATGATCGCCAGCATGACGGCGACCAGGAGAAGCGAGTGGATAGTGTTCATGTTTCTTTCAAGTGGTTGATAATTGCGGTGTTGTTGGGAACGGTGATGGATTGGCTTAGCGGAGGTGCAGTTTGCGGGCTTCGGCCAGGGCCTTTGTGGCTTTTTGGGCCGCGCCGGCTGGGGTGCGGTCGGGATTGTTTGTCGCGAAGTCGCGCTGCCGGGCGATGATGTTGATCGCCTGGCCTCGGGAGATGCCATGCCGCATTTTGTCGGCGATGAGCTTTTCGTCGGCGTCGGTTTGGGCTTTCGCCTTTTCAAGCTCGGCGATGCGCCCTTTGAGCGCGGTAATCTCCGCAGTTTGCGCGGCGATGATCTGGTCAGATGTCGGCGCCGGTTTGGTGGGTTCCATAGATTTCCATTTTGGCGGGTGGATGTTGATGCTTTTGGGCGTCTCGGTTTACCCGGTTAGGCGGTCTTGCCGCGGCCCTTGAGCTTTTCCGCCAGGCCGGGATGGCGGGCCATCACGGCGGCGTGCGCTTTCACCGGATCGGGATTGGTTTTCATCTCTTCCT
>PMKA01000219.1 GCA_003157575.1 Opitutia bacterium | reverse complement strand
CCGGAGCGGGCCGAGGCGAGCATCAAGCTGGTGCTGAGCAACAAGAAGATCACCGACTACGAACTCACCGCCCGCGCCCGGGACGGCAAGGAAACCATCGTCTCCTACAACGCGACCACTTTCTACGACCGGGACCGCAGGCTTCAGGGCGTGTTCGTCGCCGCGCGCGACATCACCGAACGCAAACGCCTGGATCAGGTTCTGCAGGAAAAGAACGCCGAGCTGGACCAGGCCGGGCGGCTCAAGGACGAGTTCCTCGCCAACATGAGCCACGAGCTGCGGACGCCGCTCAACGCNNCAACGACATCCTCGATCTGTCCAAAATCGAGGCCGGCAAGCTGGAGCTGAACCTCGATACGGTGAATGTGCAGGAGTTTTGTGAAAGCTGTCTCGTGTTTGTGCGCACCCAGGCGATGCAGAAGAACATCGGCGTCGCCTTTGAACGTGACGGACGCGTGTCAATGCTCTCGGCCGACCCCAAATACCTGAAGCAAATCCTCGTCAACCTGCTCACCAACGCCGTGAAGTTCACGCCGGAAGGCGGACGCCTCGGGCTGACGGTGGAGGCGCCGGAGGGCGCCGGTGTGGTGCGGTTCACGGTGTGGGACACCGGCATCGGCATCGCTCCGGAGGACGCGCAGAAGCTGTTCCACGCCTTCACCCAGATCGATTCGGGACTGAGTCGCGCGCAGGAAGGCACCGGGCTTGGCCTCGCACTGGTGGCGAAGCTGGTGGAGTTGCACGGTGGCAACGTTGCGCTCGAAAGCGAGCCGGGGCGGGGCTGTCGCTTCGTCGTGACGCTTCCCCAGATCGCCGGATCAACGACGGCGTTGGAGCCGGCGCCGCAGGACGAAGCGGATCGTCGGAACTACCGCCGTGCATTGGTCATCGAGGACGATCCCACATCGGGCGCGATTCTCGTGAATTATCTCAGCGAGCTCGGCCTCGACAGCGTACTGCGCGCGCAGGGCGAGGAGTCCGTCGAGGCGGCGTTGCGCGAGCGGCCCGATATCATCCTGCTGGACATCATTCTGCCCGGCGAGAGCGGCTGGACGGTGCTCGGCAAGCTCAAGAAACACCCGGGCACTCGTGGCATTCCGGTTGTCGTGATCTCCGTGGTGGATGAGCCGCAGAAATCGCACGCGCTCGGGGCGGTGGCCCATTTCACAAAGCCGGTCACGCGTGCGCGGCTCGCCGCTTTCCTCCAGCGTGCCGTGGTGGAGCCGTCCCTGCCCGTCCAGGCGGACGTGCTGCCTTCTTCGACCGGACCCTCCATCCTCCTCGCCGAGGACAACAAGGCGAACGTGCAGACGATCGGCGACTACCTTGAGGACAAGGGCTACACGATGCACTATGCGACAAACGGCCTCGTGGCCGTGAAACTCGCCCATGAAATCCGCCCCGCGCTCATCCTCATGGACATCCAGATGCCCGTGATGGACGGCCTCGCCGCGATCCGGGAGATCCGCGCGGATGCCGCGATAAAAGACACTCCCATTGTGGCGCTCACGGCGCTGGTGATGCCGGGCGACCGCGAACGCTGCCTCGCCGCAGGGGCGACCGACTACATGAGCAAGCCGGTGAGCTTGAAAGAACTGACTGGGCTGCTGACCCGCCTGCTGCCGGGCGGGAAAAGCGGCGCGTGACATGGCTGACGCCTCACAAATCGCTCCTCACGCATGAACCCGCCCTCCATCATCCTCATCGTCGACGATGTCGCGGCCAACCGCGAGACGCTGCGCGAACTCTTCGCCACCGAAAACTACCAGCTTTGGGAGGCCGCCGACGGCCCGACCGCGCTGCAACTCGCCGCCGAGACCCCGCCCGACCTCGTATTGCTCGACGTGATGATGCCCGGCATGGACGGCTACGAAGTCTGCCGCCGGCTGCGCGCGGATGCGCGCCTCGCTGAGGTGCCGGTGATCATGGTCACCGCGTTCGACGATCAGGCGTCGCGACTCACCGGCATCGGTTCGGGGGCGGACGATTTTATCACAAAACCGTTCAACCGCGCCGAACTCCGCGCGCGTGTCCGCACCATCACGCGCCTGAACCGCTACCGCCGCCTGATAGAAACGCAGGAACTGATGCTCCGTGCACAACGGCTCGAGAACATCGGAATGCTGGCCGCTGGAATCGCGCACGACTTCAACAACGCGCTTGCGCCGATCCTCCTCGCAAGCCCGTTCCTGAGGCAGCATGTGGACAACCCCGACGCGCTGCGCTTTGTTGACATCGTTGAGAGATGTGTGGAGCGGGGCGTCGGACTCGTGCGGCAGTTGCTCTCCTTTGCCCGCGGCGCGATCGGCAAGCGCCAGCTCCTGCAGGCCCGCCATGTGATCCGGGAAGTGGGCGAGCTGGCCGAGGTCACCTTTCCAAAGTCCATCCGCGTCGACATGATGCTGCCCGGCGACCTCTGGCTCATCGAGGCGAACGGCACGCAAATCCACCAGGTGTTTCTCAACCTCTGCATCAATGCGCGCGACGCGATGCCTCAGGGCGGAGAGCTCACTCTCACCGCCGCCAACCGAACGCTCGATGCCGCCGGCGCGGCAGGGATTCCGGAGGCGCGGCCCGGCGATTTTATCACCGTCGAGGTGAAGGACACCGGCACGGGCATCCCGCCCGACGTGCTGGCGCGGATATGGGAGCCGTTCTACACGACCAAGGGCGAGGGCAAGGGCACCGGGCTCGGCCTTTCCACCGTGCGCGAGATCCTTCACCAGCATGACGGCTTCGTGACCGTGCAGACGCGCCTGGACCACGGCACGGCGTTCACGGTCTTTCTGCCGGCCATCAGGAACGCACTCGGCGCCGAAGCTCTCCCTGACGCCGCGCAACCCGCCCGGGGCAATGCGGAGGTGATTCTTGTGGTGGACGACGAGGAGCCCGTCCGCCTGATGGCCGCGCAAATCCTCAGCAGCTATGGCTACCGGACGATTACGGCGGCCGACGGAGCCGAGGCGATCGCGGCCTTCGTGCCGCGTTCCGCGGAGGTGCGGCTCGTGCTCACCGACATGGACATGCCAATGCTCGGCGGCCAGGCGCTCGCCACCGCACTGCACCGGATGCGCCCCGGGCTGCCAATAGTCGCCATGAGCGGCACAGACAGTGAGGGCAACGCAACGCACAAGAATTTTGCATCGGCGTTTCTGGCGAAGCCCTTCCAGGCGGAAACGCTGCTCTCCATCGTCCGCCGCACGCTCGACGAGCCCGCGTCACCCTCCACGCCCGTCGCGCGCCCGGATGGACCCGCGCAGCTGGCATAGATCGCCCGCGGACCGTTTCCCCGCTGAAACAGGCCCAGTCATTCCCTGCGCATGCTCGTCCTGATTCGCGGGGTTGATCTCTTCATTCCGGCGGTTCACGGCGCGGGTGGGTCTCCGCATCCATGGCGCGGCGGAGATCCTCCTCGGCTTCTCCCCTGCCCTCCTCGGCCAGCTCGGCGGAAACATCGCCTTCGTCCTCCGCCGGCGTTTCCCTCACGAGACTCCCCGCCTCTTCCGGGTTTGCGTCCCAGGTGACGAGCTCCTCCGCGCCCGAAGGGACCTCCTGGGGCAAATTCGCCTCCGGCCCGGTCAGTTCGCGAAATGCGAGCTCCCGGTCGGAATTCCGCGCTTCCTCGCGTCCATCCTGTTGGGCCAGGTCCCGGGACTCCTCTTCGAGCCGTGCGCTTCCGACGCCGTCGATCCCTTCCCCATGACTTTCGATCTTCGCTGGTGTTGGTGTTTTCATTGCAGGTGAGACGATTTTGACAAAAAGAAAGATGGCCGCACAGGAGGTAAATTTCCGAGGGGCGCCCCGGAAACCGACAAACCCGGCGGATCACCGCCGAATCGCGGACGCCCGCGGCGCGGCGGCGCACTTGCGCCCGCGTTCGATTTCAGCGGATCAGGAGCAGGACCAGCAGGACAATCAACACCAGCCCGAATCCGCCGCTTGGATAATAACCCCAGCCACGGCTGTGCGGCCAGGTGGGCAGTGCGCCGACAAGAAGCAAAAACAGTACGACCAGCAAAATGACTCCCAACATGACATTCCTTTCCCAATTACGGGAGACGCAACTGCCGTGCGGGCCTGAGTCCGCCGCGAACTCGCGATTCCAGAGCGGAAGCAGCGGTTGCCTCTCTCGTTTGACCATACCGCGAGAACCGCTCCCCCGCCACGGGGTCTTACCCTACCATCCAGAACTCAAACCGGCGCCTCACCTGACGGAGGTGCGTTGCGATAGGCTGTCTAAAAAACGCCGGCTTCGCCGGATCAACCGCCGCTTTGGTTGAGCGGGAAGAGCTGGGGAAAGTAGCTGTCGAGCACCTTGGATGGGAGGGCCAGGTGCACAGGGGCCTTGGGGGAAACCGAGCCCAATAGTCCCGCGTCCACGGCGAGGCCGAGAATGTCGCGGCCGGTGCGCTCGCTGGCGCCGACAATGCGGCCGGCATCGCCGCGGGCGAATTGGCCGCGGACCAGCGCCTCTCGAAGCAGGAGGAAGACACGATTTGCCTCCTTGGCGACCGCCGGCTCGGCGACATGGACGTAGTGGTCGATGCGGCGCTCCAGGCCGTCCAACTCAAGCAGGCGCTCCATGAAGGCGATCTGGTCGACCATGGTGCGTAGCGTGAACTCACAGAAATCACCGAGAGCGCGCTCGCTGAGGTGACCGTGGCCGTCGTCCGCGCTCGTGCTGCTCCTCTTCTGGTCGGCGTTGGCCAATCGCTCGTAGTACTCGCCCCGGTTGCGTGCGAAGCCGCGTGACAGCGACCACAGTCCGCCGCTATCAATGCCGAGTTGGCGAATAACGGCGTCTGAGAAGAGGCGGACGATGCGACCGTTGCCATCGCGGAACGGGTGAATCCACGCGAGCCGGTGGTGGCTCGCGCCGATGGCGATGGTCCGCTGGAGGCGCGACAGGTCGGCAGATTCGTACCGCCGCTGAAAATGGGCGAGAAGATCGGGCACCAATTCGTGCGGTGGGCCGATGTGCAGCCCGACCTCGACATCGCGGTCGCGCAATTCGCCGGGCTGCAACGGCGTATTTGCGCCTTTCGCAGTCGTTGCTACGCGCATTTCTTCCGGCAAAGCCGCATAAAATCGGCGATGGAGTTCGCGGAAGAACTCGGCCGAATGAACAGAGCCGGTTTGAATCGCCGCCCACTGCTGCACTTCGAGATGGGCCAGAGCAAGGCGCTGCAGGTCCCGCTTCGCCGGCTCGGCTGCGAAATCCTTGTGCAGAGCGGCCTCGATGTCCCGGCCGCGCGTTTGCTGTCCCTCGATCAAGTTCGAGTAGTAGCAGTGCATCCACCGGGTGAGCTCCACGAGTTGGGCGCGAAACGGTTCGCGTACCTTGCCAGAGAGTCGCGCAGCCGATTCCAGGACCGTGCACGCCAAGTCCTCCAACGGCTTCGTTCGCTGGATCGGCACCACCGGCTCAATGGCTGTTTTAGACATCATTTCTGCTGATCATTTTGCCGATGAACAAATACTCGTAAAGCGTTCAACATTAATACTAAACACAACAGTCTTTTCCATACTGAAGGCTCGTTTTGCCGTTCTTTTTACCGATCAATATAATCGCCCCATTCTGACGGCATTCTGTTTTGGTGGGGCCATTGTGCAGTTCCTCCAGCGCACCCGCCAAATCCGTCCTGTTTCGGGAAGTCGGCAGGCTCGGACAGTAGTTATTTCCGTGGCCGGCTCATTTCTTTGATCGATTCGATCCCGAAGGAGTAATCGATCCAGAGCTCGATATCCGATTCGCCGCACACCCTAAGCAGAACCTGGTGATTAAGCCCGGTCGGCTGAACCTCAAAGTCAGGACCGAGATGCTTCTTCAGATACTCAATGTCTTCGAAGATATTGTCGACGATTTCACGACGGTACTGCCCCGGATCCTTCAGGTAGAGTCCGACCGCACCATCAGCAGCTTTTGTCTTGCCCTCTAGCTTCGCCTTTTGAATGAGATCGCGAATCTGCTTCAGCCGTTCCGTTGTGCGTACGTCCTTGGCAAGATCCCCAAATACGACCACGTTGACATAAGAGTTCTTGGTAGAATCCCGTCCCCAGGAGGAGAATTTCCTATTTCCGCCGCTAAAGCGAACCTCCCGCTGTTCGATACGGAGAGCGACATTCTCTTTCGCCGGGGATGCGTGCAATTCGCGCAGGATCATTTTGAAGAATCTGCGCGGTTCTTCACTGCCTCTCTCGCGATTGACTACGACGTTGGCACCGCAGTTCTTGAGCATCTGGCACTCCTTCACACGGGTGGCGCGGCGCGGTCGATGCTCAGCACCGACGGGACATTCAGCCACGATAAGTTCATGCCGTATGCGGCGCTCGGATTTCTCCGCGGAAATCTGACTGAAAAAGAGATCCTGCAATGCGTCGAGCCGCGTCCGGGCGGCCGAGATTACGGCGACGCTTTGGCAGGCCGGGCGCTAGCGCGATTTGTACTCGCCGAGACGTGTCGCATTCGGGGCGACAGTGTTGGAGAGCGAGCACATCTTGAGGCCTGCGTCGCGACGCGTGCATTCGCTACAGAGCCATATTCCCTGGCAACGCTTCGGCTTAGGCGGCTCGATGATGGCCAAGGCATTTCAGCACCAGCGGCGCCCGTCGCGCCGCCGTCTGGCGCCGCAAGTCGGTGATGTCGGGGAAAACGAACGCGCATGACCCGCCTTCTTGTTCCAATTGCCAGATTCTGCCGAGGAGATGAATGCCCTCCGGTTACGTATCACTTTGGAGAGGAAGAGGCCGAACGGCGGCTCCGAAATCGAATCGTCCCTTCCCTTTCTGGTTTTGGCTGTGAGGGGTTCAGAGGTTCGGTTCGGAACGGTCGCATCTCGCTCTACTGGCGTGCACCAGGTTTCGGCAATTCGTGCCCCGCCGTGTTTCGTGGAGCGATTGTCAGCATTGAGGGTGGATGTCGCATCGAAGGCAGGATTTCGAAGTTTCGCTTCAGGACAGTGGGGGCATATCTCTGCTTCGGCCTCGCAGCCTTGTTCGTGGGACACCGTACGCCGACGGTGACCTTCAGCATCGTTGCAGTCGCGGTCGCCGTTTTAGGCACAGCGTCAATAACGCTCTTTCAGCGGGTCAGTTATCTTGAGAGAAAAAAGATCCTGTCAGAATTGGGCCGTCTGTGATACCTGAGGTAGATCCAGGGCCGAATCGGGTCGTGAGCCATTCAGCCTAAACCAACCCGAACGAGGGTCTGGATTAGCGGGCTTTGGGCCGCCAAAGGCTTACTCGTGCCAAACCCGTGCCAAAAAGGCATCATTCCATTGCACTCGGTTGCACTCCGTTGCCGTTTGGCCAAAAACGAAAGCCCGCTCGTAACTTCCGTTAAGAGCGGGCTTTAGAGTACCCGAAATTGGATGCAGGGGTTGGATTTGAACCAACGA
>PMKA01000105.1 GCA_003157575.1 Opitutia bacterium | reverse complement strand
GCACCGCCCGCTCTACGACTGGATACTGACTTCGCTCGACCTGCCGCGGCCGCTGCCGCACCAGTACGAGTTCGCGCGCCTGAACGTCGCCTACACCGTCATGAGCAAGCGAAAGCTGCTCCAGCTCGTCCAGGAGAAGATCGTGAACGGCTGGGACGATCCCCGCATGCCAACCATCTGCGGGCTGCGCCGCCGGGGCGTCCCCGCAAGCGCGCTGCGGGACTTCGCCTACAACATCGGCGTGACGAAGTTCGACAGCCTGACCGACGTCGCCGTCCTCGAACACTCGATCCGTGAGGAGCTGAACCGTTCGGCGCTGCGCCGCCTGGCGGTCCTCCGACCGTTGAAGATAGTGCTCACAAACGTCCCCGCCGGCGAGGCGGTCCCGTGCGTCGCCATCAACAATCCCGGCGACGAGGCCGCCGGCACGCGACAGCTTTCGCTGACCCGCGAGATCTTCATCGACGGCGACGACTTCATGGAGACCCCGCCGCCGAAATACTTCCGCCTGCGCCCGGGCGGCGAGGTGCGACTCAAATACGCCTGCATCGTCAAGTGCGACGAGGTGGTGAAGGACGCCGCGGGCAACGTCGTCGAACTGCGCTGCACCGCCGATCTCGATTCCCGGACCGGAGGCCCGAACGCCGGCCGCAAGATCAAGGGGACGATTCACTGGGTGAGCGCCACCGAGGCCGTCGACGCTGAGGTGCGCCTCTATGACCGCCTTTTCACCGTGCCCGAGCCAGGCTCGACGGGCGACTTCAAGGAGTTCATCAATCCGCGTTCGCTCGAAACCGTCACCGCGAAACTCGAACCGTCGCTGAAAGACGCGAAGCCGGAGGCGCGCTACCAGTTCGAACGGCTCGGATACTTCTCCCTCGATCCAGACAGCCGGCCCGACCATCTGGTCTTCAACCGCACGATCACGCTGAAGGATGCCTGGACCAAAACGCCCGCAGGAAAATGAACCCGCATCGCATCGGAATCATCGGAGGCACCGGTCTTTACCAGCTGGAAGGGTTTTCGAAGCAGAAATGGGTTCGTGTTCGCACGCCGTTCGGCTCGCCGTCGGACGCGTTGCTGACCGGAACCCTCGCCGGCCGCGAAGTCGTGTTCCTGCCGCGCCACGGTCGGGGCCATTACATTCTGCCGGGCGAACTCAACCACAGGGCCAACATCTGGGCGCTGAAGAAGCTGGGAGTCGAATGGATCATCAGCATCAGCGCCGTGGGCTCGCTGCAGGCGCGCTACCGTCCGTGCGACATCGTCCTGATCGACCAGTTCGTCGACCGGACAAAGCAGTCGGCATCTCACACTTTTTTCGGCCGCGGCATCGTGGCTCATGTCGCCTTCGCCGAACCGATTTGCGANNCGGCATGACCAATCTCGGCGAGGCAAAATGCGCCCGTGAAGCCGAGATCGCCTACGCGACCGCCGCGATGGTGACCGACTACGACAGCTGGAAGACGGACGAGGCGCACGTGACGATCGAGATGGTGGTCGAATACCTCCACCGAAACGCCGCCGCGGCGCAGCAGATTGTCCTGCAAACCATCCCGAAGATCCCTCATCAGCCGGACTGGCCGTGTCATTCCGCCTTGAAGAATGCGATCCTGACCGACCGCAAACTCTGGCCGGCCGCCGCGCGGAAGGAACTCGCTCCGATCCTGGCAAAATATCTCTAAGGAGGACCCATGCACTCGAGGACTGCGTTGCTTTGTCTCCGCACCGCGGCGCTGTTGCTGGCCCTGACCGCCGGTCTCGCGGCCGCGGAACTGCCGCCAATCCCCCTGCCCGCCCCGCAGACAAGCGGCGGCCAACCGCTTCTGCAAGTTATCCGCGAACGCTCTTCGCACCGTGAATTCGCGCCGGATCCGCTGCCGCCGCAGGTCTTGTCCAACCTGCTCTGGGCCGCCTGGGGCATCAACCGTCCGGCAACCGGCGGACGCACCGCGCCGTCGGCGAGAAACCGCCAGGAGATGGACGTCTACGCCGCCACAACGGACGGCGTCTTCCTGTACCAGGCGAAGGAGAACCGCCTGCAGCCCGTGACCCGCAAGGACCTGCGGGCGTTGACGGGGGTCCAGGATTTCGTGGCGGCCGCGCCGGTGAACCTAATCTACGTTTCCCGGTCGACCGCCTCGTCCCTGACCGAACGCGCCCAAGCGGGCGGCATCCAGGCGGGCCTGATCGCCGAGAACGTCTATCTGTTCTGCGCGTCGGAAGGCCTTGCCACCGTCGTGCGCGCCAGCCTCGATGGCGACGCGCTGGCCAAGGCGCTCCAGCTGCCGCCCGGGCAGACGGTCATCCTTGTCCAGACCGTCGGCTACCCGAGAAAGCGTTAGCCAAATCCACGGACATGAAACCGCGCCAGCCTTAGGCGACAGCTCAGCTATCACGTCAGCCCCAGCCCGCCGCTTCAATCTCCGACGGCGGCCGTTTCGACCGAGAAGAACGCCGCCGCCGATACACAATCCTGCGCGATCTGGGCGCGGAGCTTCGCCAAGTCATCGAACTTCTGCTCGGGCCGGAGGAATTTGAGCCAGTCGATCGTCAGATGGCTGCCCTCCGTGAACGGGCACGGTCCGAGCACGTGCACCTCCAGCAAGGGTTCATCCGCCCGCCCCACGGTCGGTCGCAATCCATAATTGGCCACGGCAGGCAGCGCCACGCCGCCAGGAACGCCGGACACGCGGACCGCATAGACGCCATAGCGCGGTTTCAGCTCCGGCACCCATGGCACGTTGAGAGTCGGAAACCCGATCGTCCGCCCGAGCTGCCGGCCTGCCGTCACCGTTCCTTCCGAAAAATACGAATACCCGAGGAGGGTGTTTGCCTCCTCCAGCCGGCCTGCTTCGAGGCTGTCGCGGATGCGGGTGCTGCTGATCGGCCCCCCGTTCCAGTGGATGCGGGGAACGCTCAGCACCGACAGGTTGTGTTTCGCCGCCTCCGTCAGGAGCAGGCGCACATTCCCTTTCCGGCCTGCGCCAAACCGCCAGTTCTCCCCAACATAAATCCCGGCCAGGTGCGGCAGCCGGCCAAGCAGATGCGGCAGGAAATCCTCCACCGTGATGCGGGCGAAATCATGCGAGAAGGTCTGCTGGATGACCACGTCCACGCCGAGCCCGAGCAGGACGCGCAACTTCACCGCGGGGCTCATGAGCATGCGGGCGCTCCCTGCAGGATTGAACAACGCCCGGGGATGCGGCCAAAAGGTCAGGACGCCCGCGAGTCCGCCGCTCCTTCGCGCGGAATGGACGGCGGACTCGATCACCGCATGGTGTCCGAGATGCACGCCATCGAACATCCCGATGGCCAGATGCAACGGCCGCGGCGGCAGCTGCACATGGTCCAGTCCATCGAACTGACAGGGGAAGTTCACCCGACGAACTTCGGCACGACCTCGTACACGGGGAGCAGCCGCTTCTCGATTTCGGGCAGCGACAGCTGTTCAATCTGTTCGAGCGTCAGTGCGGCCTCGATCCGGAACTTGTCCGTCGCTGTGCGGCGCAACGCGGAGAGATGCGCGCCGCAACCGAGTTTCTGGCCGAGGTCGTGGGCAAGAGTGCGCACATAGGTGCCCTTGCTGCAGCGAATGCGAAAGTCGAGCTGGGGCGGGGCAAAGCGGGTCAGCTCGTAACTTGAAACCCGGATGAAACGCGGTTCGCGCACAATTTCCTCGCCCTTTCGCGCCCTCTTGTAGAGCGGGACGCCGTCCACCTTGATCGCGGAAAACATGGGCGGCGTCTGGTACTGGTCCCCGAGGAAGCCCTGCATCGCCGCACGCACCCCGTCCTCCGTCAGCGGCGGCACGGGTCGCGTCTCCATCACCTCGCCGTCGGCATCCTGGGAATTGGTCGTCCTGCCCAGCTCGATCGTCCCCTCGTATTCCTTGTCGAGGTTGGACAGATATTGCGAAACGCTGGTCGCCTTGCCGATGAGCATGATCAGCAGGCCTGTCGCCATCGGGTCGAGCGTGCCGGCATGGCCGATGCGCTTCATGGACAACTTGCGGCGGAGCCGCGCCACGACGTCGTGCGACGTGAAGCCGGTCGGCTTGTCAACGAGCAACACCCCTTCGAGTTCCTTGGACTGTCCGAGCATGGTAGGAGAAACTTCTTCCATGTCATCGGTCCGAGAGCAAGCGCTCCGTGACTGGAATCCGCGGATTGCCCCGATAAACGCCGCCTTTCACGGTGCCGACCGCGGCCGGGCAGCCCGCGATCCCTGGTAGGGACAGGCGGATTCCTTGTGCATGGCGCGCCTTACGCAAGCATGGCGGACGGGCACAAGATCCGGCAAGGAGCGACACCCCCGACAGGACAACGCAGCGGTGAACCCCGCTCGGCAGGCCGGCGCAGCTGGCGCCTGTGCGGGGCTTTCCGGTATCCGCTCCGGGCAAATCCTGTTTGCCAGACCGTGGCGGGAGGTGAACATGACATCATGCTCACTCCCGGTTCCTTCGGTACACCAAACACGGCCGGCGCCACCCGCGTGCTTCTGCTCGGCTCGGGCGAGCTCGGCAAGGAAGTCGCCATCGAATTGCAGCGGCTTGGCTGCGAGGTCGTTGCATGCGACCGTTACGAGGGCGCGCCCGCGATGCAGGTTGCGCACCGCAGCCACGTCTTTCCGATGCTCGACGGCATGGCCCTCCGCCGCGTCATCGCACGGGAGAAGCCCGACCTGGTCGTCCCGGAGATCGAGGCGATAGCCACCGATGTGCTCGTCGAGCTTGAGAAGGCCGGCCAGCGTGTCGTTCCCACCGCCCGCGCCGCGCGGCTGACCATGAACCGCGAGGGCATCCGCCGCCTCGCCGCCGAGGAGCTGAAGCTGCCCACGTCGCCCTATCGTTTCGTCGCAACGGAGGCCGAGGCGCTTGCCGCCGGACAGGTTCTCGGCTTCCCCTGCGTGCTCAAGCCTTTGATGTCATCGAGCGGCCACGGGCAGAGCGTTGTGAAGACGCCCGGCGACATGCCCGGCGCCTGGCGGCGCTCGCAGGAGGGCGCACGCTCGGGCGCCGGACGCTGCATCGTCGAAGGTTTCATCCCCTTTGACTACGAGATCACCATGCTGACGGTCTCGGCGGTCAACGGCATCCAATGCTGCCCGCCCGTCGGCCATATCCAGATCGACGGCGATTACCGGGAGAGCTGGCAGCCGTGCCCGATGTCCCCAAAGGCCCAGGAGGCAGCGGAGCACATCGCCAGGACGGTGGTCGGAAACCTCGGCGGCTGGGGGATCTTCGGCGTCGAGTGCTTTGTGCGCGGCGAAGACGTGCTCTTCAGCGAGGTCAGCCCGCGTCCACACGACACCGGGCTCGTGACGATCGGCAGCCAGCAGTGGTCGGAATTCGCGCTGCATGCCCGGGCCATCCTCGGGCTGCCGGTGCCTCCCATCCGCCTGCTGCGTCCATCGTTCAGCGTCGCCTTGCTCGGCTGGGGCGACGGCGTGCCCTCCTTCACCGGGGTTGAACAGGCCCTCGCCGTCCCCGAAAGCCATGTCAGGCTCTTCGGAAAACCCGAGTGCCGCGGCCATCGCCGCCTCGGCGTCGCCATTGCGAGCGGTGACACGATCAAGGAGGCGGGCGAGCGGGCACATCAGGTCGCCGCCGCGGTGAAGATCACGTTGAAATAGCCTGCCGACCCGCCGCCAGCGGCGTCCTTACGCGGACCGCGTCCCGGAGGGCGGTGCGCTGTCACCGCTTTTGGCTGATGGCGACGCGAGGCCATGAAACCCGAACTAGAACGGTCTCACGTACACCATCACAACCGCTGTCACTGCGAGGATGATCGCCACCGCGGCGAGCAATCCCGCGGCCTTGCGCCGGCGGTAGCCGATCCCGGCGAGCGCGGACAGACCGAGCCAGCAGACGATCTTCACGATCAGCCAGCCGTGCGGAGCGAAACCGTAGATCTCCTGCCACATGCGAATGCCGGTCGCCAGCATCACCAGCGCCGCCACGCCCGTCCCGATCATCACCGCTTTGCGCGTCTCCGGCGCTGCGGCGAACGCGTAGAACGTGTACCCCATCAGAACCAGCGCGGCGGCGACATGCAGGACATGCAAAGCAATGATTTCGTTCATATTGGTGGGCCGGCCGTCAGGACCGGGATCATTCAACCATAGCGGATGACCGGCGCCACCGCAAAAAAAGCAACACCCCGCCTGTGCCGTATGCTCAAAGGCTCATGTCCTTTTTAAGCTAAGGTGGGCGCCTCCTGGTGGTTTTTGCTTTCCGATTTACGGCCTAGCAGCTGTCACCGTGGTTTGGCTCCCGGAATTTCTCAAAGGCAAAGAGCGGTTATCGAAGCACCTCGAACACTGCAGGGTGTCGGGACAGACGGTAGATGGCCCGCGCCTGCGGTCAAATGGTAAGCGACTTTTTCCGTGCGAATCTTTGTTTGCCCCAGCCTCGCGCCAGCCACAACGCCAGTGCGGCGTTGACAAGGACGGCCCATCCCGCCGGCCGGCGCGCCAATCCGGCGCCCACCAAACCCGCGAGCGTGACAACCGCAGCAGCAGCATCCGTCCAGCTGCGGGAGGCCGCGCGGGCCATCGTCACCACGAGGGTCAGCCACACCGCCACCCCCAGTCCTGCCGACACCTGCGCGAACAACAGCGCCTGTTCCGCGCGCTGATCGCGGGCCATCGCGATCCCCAGCGTCCAGAACAACACCTGGTTGAAGAATGCGATGCCGGCGCAAAGTGCGACAACGAGCGCGGGCGTCACGGGAAATTCGCCGCCGGCTCCCGGCTGCGGCAGGCGGCTCAGCAGCGCACAGCCCGAACAACAGTAATACGGGCGCCCCGGCTCGACCTGGCGGACGTTGAACGGAAGTCCGCAGTAGCTGCATTGGACGCGGGGCATGATCAGCGCATCACCCCTCCAGGATCGCGGCGTCGAGGTGCTGGATGATCAGCTCCTGCAGCGTCGCAAGAAAAACGTAGCACATGTAGGACTTCTGGCCGGCCTCGTCGAGTTTCGCGACGTCCACCCCGGCGCCTTCGAGAACGTCGTCCGGCAGCCCCTCCAGGTCGCGCTGCCGCAGCCGGAGACGGATCGCGGCGCACGCGCGCAGGACCGACTCGGCGTTGTCGTCATCGAAGACGACCATCCCGCTGACGAAGAACTCGCTGTCAAAAAGCGCCAGAAACCGGCGGCAGTCCTTGTTCTGCCCGTCGAGCAGCTCGCCCTTCCACGCCGCACCCAGCTCCTCGTCGAGATCCTGCAGCGACTGCGGGACGGCGAGATGGCCGTTGAGATCGTCGACCGTCCGCTTGATCACATCAAGCAGCGGCGCCACGACCGGCAGACCCAGTTTGACCTCAACGCGTTTCATCCGGCTCAAGAATGGCCGTCAGGTGCCATTGTTGCAACGTGAAGACGTAGGCCTCCGCCTTTTCGCGAAGGCCGGACCACACCACCGAGCGGCCCTGTTCATGGACTTCGAGCATGTGGCGTCGCGCCGTGACCTCGCCAAAGCCGAACACCTTGCGGAAGACGAGGACGACGTAAGACATGAGGTTCACAGGATCATTCAACACAACGACCCGCCAGAGGCCGGCGAGGGCCAGTTCGGTCTCCGTCCGCTGGGCGGGGGCAACATCCGTCCTGGCCGAGGAGGCGATCATACGTTCGCCGCCTGCCGCGCGGCGGCCACCGCCGACCGCACCCGCTCCTCCGCCTCGGCGAGCGGCACCTTTGCCACGTCCTTTTCCGTGCGCCATTTCATCTCGATCACGCCTTCCTTCAATCCGCGTCCGCCGATCGTGATCCTCAGGGGCAGGCCGATCAGGTCCGCATCCTTGAATTTCACTCCAGGGCGCTCGGCCCGGTCGTCCACAAGCACGTCCGCCCCCGCAGCCTCGGCCGCCGCGGCGAGCTTCCTGCCGAGTTCGGCGGCTTCCGGCATCTGCGGATCGAGCAGCACGATGAGCACCTGGAACGGGGCCACGTTCCACGGCCAGACAACGCCGTCCGCATCATGGCACTGTTCGATCACAGCCTGCAGGGAGCGGCTGATGCCGATGCCATAACAGCCCATGATCATCAGCCTGCTCTGTTTCTGCGCGTCGGTGTAGACGGCGCCAAATTTCTCGCTGTACTTCGTCCCCAGCTTGAAGACGTGGCCCACCTCGATTGCGCGGCGGATCTTGAGCGGATGCCCCGATTTTGGACACTGCTCGCCTTCGCGCACGCGCCGGAAATCGCCGAAGCGGGTGATCGCAAGGTCGCGCGCCACATTGACGTTGCGCAGATGGAATCCGTCCCGGTTCGCGCCAGTCACGCCGTTGCCGATCAGCCGCACCGCATTGTCGGCAAAGACGCCGGCAAGCGCATCCGGGTTCCTGATCGTGCCGCGCACCGCGCCCAGGCTCCCGGGCTTCGCCCCCATGACGGGTTCGATCTCCTCCGGAGTCGCGGGACGCCAGAGCGTGAACCCGAGGGCGCCAAGCTTGGCCTCCTCTAGCTCGTCCCCGCCGCGGACGATGACGGCGAACAGCTTCCCATCGCCCATGTAAAGCAGCGTCTTGAACTGCAGCCCCGCAGCCACGCCGAAGGGCGGCGCGGCCAGCGCGGCGATCGTGACGACGCCCGGAGTCGGGAATTCCTCGAGCGCCCCCGCGGGCGCCGCGTCCACGAGGTCCGCGGGCACGAGCCCGCTCGACGCCTTTTCGCGGTTGGCGGCATAGCCGCTCTCCTCGCAATAGACGACGACGTCGTCGCCGACCTCCGCCGGGACCATGAATTCGTGGGAAAAGCTGCCGCCCATCACCCCGGTGTCCGCCTCGACTGAGATCGTCTTCAGGCCGCAGCGCGCAAAGAACCTCGCGTAGGCCGCCTTCATTGCGAGGTAGCTGCGGATCGCCGCCTCATCGTCGACATCGAACGAATACGCATCCTTCATCACGAACTCCCGCGCGCGCATCAGGCCGTACCGCGGGCGGATCTCATTCCGGAATTTCGTGCCGATCTGGTAGAAGTTCTTCGGGAGGTCGCGATAGCTGGTGATCTCCGTCTTCACGAGCGGGGTGATGATCTCCTCGTGCGTGGGGCCGAGCACGAACTCGGGCTCGCGCGGCGCCCGGCGTCCGTCCCCTGCGTTGTCCGCGCGGTACATGATCTCGCGGGCAGCGGCCCAGCGCGGCCCGGCCTGCCAGAATTCGGCCGGATGCAGGTGCGGCATCCACAGCTCGATCGCGCCCGCCGCGTCCATCTCCTCGCGGCAAAGCTGCGTGATCTTTTGCAGCGAGCGCAGGCCCAGCGGCAGATAGGTGTAGAGCCCGCCGCTCAATTTGCGAACGAGGCCGGCGCGCAACAGCAGCTTGTGCGAAACGATCTCGGCGTCCGCCGGGCTTTCCTTGAGGGTGGGAATGAAATACTGGGACCAGAGCTTCATGAATCGCCCGTAAGAGAACAGCCGCGGCAGGAGTAGGCAAATTGAATTGCGGCGCCGCCGGCTCCTGGATGCGCAAGTGTGGCATGGTCAGACTGCCCGTGCCGCGAGGGGCAGCCTTGCGCCGCCGGCAGGCAACGGCCCGGCACGCCATCGAAATTGTTATGGCTGCCCGCCCCGCGGCCGCATAACACTCGCTCCATGCCTCCACCGCGTCCGCCAACCCAGACCCTGCCGCTGCGCTGGGTCGTGGTGGCGATCGTGGTCTTCATCGTCGCGTACACTTTTCTGCGCCTCCACTTCGGGAAACACGCGAAGCCCTTCGAGCCGTACCACGACCTCGGCGAGCGGGCCGCCACACAGCGCCTGATCGACCTCGGCTACGAGCGCGTTGCGGTCGAGACCGAGCGTCCCGCCGAGATCCTGCCGGCGTCCCGGTTCGCCCCGGCCGCGGACGACATCAGCGGGGCGCCCGGAGGCCTGCCGGCGGAGCTCGACGGCGCGCTTGCACCGAAGCCGGCGCTGCCCGCGGTCATCGCAAACGTGAATGCTCCGGGCGAGGTCGCCTCGGGCGAAACCTACGCGCTGCAGTTCACGTGCGCGCAACCCGACTACAAAACCCAGATCGACGACGTGAGGATGCTTCGCAAGGGGTCGCAGATCTTTCTCCTGCCCGACTTCCCCAGGCTGGGCGGCCAGCTGCTCGCGCGCTGGAAGGAAACGACTGTTCTCTTGCGCATCCCGGCCCAGGGCCTTGCTCCGGGCCGGTACACCATCACGCTGTGCGGCGGCCGGACGTCGAAGACCTGGCAGTTCACCGTCAGATGAGCCCCCGCGGTGTGAGGTGACGCACTGACTGGAGGGCGGTGCGCCAGCCTTCGCGCGAGGTTGCGGCACGGCAGAATCCTACCCCAGAGCCACCCCGAAATCGAGGTGGTGGGCGAAGCAGGAACGGTGAAAGAGGCGGTAAAGGTCCTGGAAAGCCTGCATGAACCGCGGTTCAACAGCTCTTATCAGGTCTTCCTCCAGCACCTGCACAGCCCTTTACGATGAGCCGCCGGCCGGCCAGGCGTTTCCGCGAACGGTTCGGCGTGTGAGTACGGGATTGGGGTGATCGGAGAAGCGGAGGGACGATGAGTTCTCTTCGGACTCAAGCAGAAGGCGCGCTGGGTCTGGATTGGACGCGGAATCGTTCGAGCGCGGAAGTGCGCACCCAAAAGAGCTCACCCCGTCTTCCATCGTGCCGGGTAAAGAAGAGGAACCGGCCATCGGGCGACAGGGATGGCGCATACTCGTCGGCGGCGGAGTTGAAATCCCGGCCCAAGGTGATCCGACGGGGTCATGTGTGAATTCTCGACAAGGTGATCCGACGGGGTCATGTGTGAATTCTCGACAGAAACGTACTGAGATCTCGCGTACGCCGCCTCGCAAACGGAGCCGGCGCACATATTGGGCGCCGCTTCCCAGGATGCTTCTGCATGGTCGCT